>CAZDRA010000025.1:0-50969 GCA_964507705.1 uncultured Roseivirgaceae bacterium
TCCCCTTGGTGTCGCGATATGAATATGGTCCTGCAAAAGGATTTCAAGCCACTTGGTTGCAGATAGAAAACAACTCAATAGCATTAGATAAAGTCGATTTTCTAAGTATAATAAACAACAAAACTTTTGATGCGCAGAAGTTAGAAGTAAACAAGCTGGATATTTCGGTATTTAGAGACAAGAGACTTGAGTTTCCCGAATGGCAAAGGAGGCCTCTAATTCAAACGAATTTGAGAAATTTGAATTTCACGATCAATGTAGATACCGTTTTGGTTCATGATGGATTTGTCTCCTATCAAGAGCATGGAGAAAAGGCAAAAGCTACTGGAGAAGTATTTTTTAGTGATTTGAATGCATCAGTTTACAACCTTACCAACGATTCTGTTCGAATGTTGTCCTACCCCAATACACAATTGAATATAACTACCAATGCTTTTGGCAAGGGGCATGTAGAGGGTGAATTTTTATTTGATCTCGTCAATGAAGACAACATTCATACATACGAAATAGCCGTTGATTCTTTTGATTTGACCGAGTTTAACAGGATTCTTATTCCCAGTGCATCGGTTGAAATTTCAAGTGGTTATAGCGAAAACATAACCATGTCGGCAACCGCAAGTGAAAATTACAGTTACGGTGAAATGAAATTTTACTATGAAGATTTGAAAATTGCCTTACTGGATAGGGAGACAGAAACACCAAAAGGAGTTGGAAATGCTTTGGGGTCTTTCTTTGCAAATACCTTCATCATTAAGTCAGATAATCCAAGGAATTTAATTCTTCGGAAAGGAGATATATTCTTTGAAAGAGATAAGAAAAGGGCAATTTTTAATTATTGGTCAAAAACTATTCTTAGCGGCGTAGTGAGTAGTATTGGTGCAACGAATAACAAAAAGAAAATAAAAAAAATGCAAGAAAAAGACCTGAAAAGATTAAGGGAGCAGGAGTCTTTGGCTTCATCGCAATAATCAGATATTCCTTATATCATTTCAATAAACTCTAACAACCTATTTGAAACACAATGAAGCCGCACCAATAATCCCTGCATTGTTGCCAAGTTCGGCTCTTTTTATCATCATATTGTCTGTATAATAAGGTGTGAGATTATATTCTAAGGTTTCTGTGAGTTTGTCAATAATCAGCTCCAAGCCTGCCGAAAGTCCTCCACCAATAAGAATTGTTTTAATATCCAGCAGCCTGATGGCTCCAACTAAACTTTCCCCCAGTTGTTCGCCAACTTCCTTGAAAATTTTTATAGAAACTTTATCTCCTTTAAGTGCCTCTTTCACTATTCCTTTTGGATCAAGGTTATCCAATTTACTCAGGGAAGTATTTTTCTTTGACAGGAGCTTTTCGGCACGCTTCATGATTCCTTTTTTACCAATATTTTCTTCTAATTCCTTGCCATTTCTCGAAAGCACATGTCCCAGTTCCATGCCATTGCCATCACCACCTTTGAATATTTTTTTATTAATAATGGCAGCACTTCCAATGCCGGTACCGAGAGTTACAAATAAGTAATTCTCTGGTATATGCGAACCTGAAAAATAATATTCACCCAACGCAGCAACATTGGCATCATTTTCTATATAGAACTCTTTGCCGGGAAATCTATTTATCAAGTGCTTTTTCAATTCCACGCCATTAAGTGCCGGAATGGCCACTATCTCAAGGCAAGTTGTTCTATCAAGAGAAAAAGTACCTGGTATGCCCATCCCTATTTCATTAACCTCAGGATGTTTTTCCAATTCAATTGTTAGTATATCTAAATAACTTTTCACAAAATCACCTGTATTCATCAAATCTGCTGTGGCATATTTTATTTTAGATTCCATACCACCTTCGCGATCCACAATTCCCATTTTCACGTTAGTCCCTCCAACATCAATCCCCAAATATTTTTCCATAAGACACTATTTTGTTAAGTTTTTTATTTAAAAATTCAAATTAAGTAAAAAAGTAAAAGCAACTAAAATTTTTAGTTTAATATTATAAAATTTGAAACAAAAAGTATGATGGAATTCCGGGACTTCAATCTTACTTTGTAAGTTGAATTATTGTACACATATTTTAAATGAAATATTTGTAAGCTGGAAATAAAAGTAGTTGTGTGAAGCATTTAGAAAAGATAATCGATGAGTTAATCTCCAAGAAAAGAGATTTAGAGCTTTTTGTGCCGGCCATTTGGATGGATATAAATAAATCTGGTAAAGTAAAAGTTGATTACAAATCATTTTTGATTTGCCGATTTCAAGAAATAAAAAACTCCAAAAAAGAAAGCATACGGATTGACGAAAATAATTGGACTGCGCATTCTATAGTCTATAACCTGTTTGTTAGGTTTTTTACTGCTTACGATCATGCTGATGACGGCAAAATTGGAGACAATAAATATGATATTACCCTCAATGACAATGGAATTCGAGAGACAGGAACATTTATAAAAACTATCGCACTCCTTCCATATTTAAAAAAATTGGGCATAAACACTATTCACTTATTGCCAATTACAGAAATAGGAAGGGAGGGAAAAAAAGGTGATTTGGGCTCTCCATATGCCATAAAAAATCCTTTAAAAATTGACCCCCTTCTGGCTGACCCTTTAGTAAATGTTGATGTTGAAATCCAATATAAGGCTTTTATTGAGGCTGCTCACCATCTTGGAATCAGAGTTGTACAGGAATTTATTTTTAGAACCACATCCATAGATTCAGACTGGGTAAGTGAGCATCCGAATTGGTTTTATTGGGTAAAGGAGGATAAAAAATATGCTCCTCCGAAATTTACTGCTCCCCAGTTGACGGACATATTAAAGGTTCCAAAAGGTACCGGGAAATTTATTCCGCCATCAAAAGCCTACAGAAATCTTTTTGAATTTCCATCCGGCAAAAGAAAGAGAATTGCGAGTGCCTTTGCAGATTGGCCACCAAATGATCTTCAACCTCCTTGGTCAGATGTTACTTATTTGCGGCTTTACAATTATGATTATAATGAAGAAAATAACTTCAATTATATCGCATATAACACAATAAGATATTATGACCCTGAGCTCGCAAAAGAAGCAAATATTAATCAAGAACTTTGGAATAAAATAGCAGGCATTATTCCGTATTATCAAAAGAACTTCGGGATTGACGGAGCAATGATTGATATGGGACATGCACTGCCTAATGCCCTGAAAAGTATGATCATTGGGAAAGCCAGACAGATTGATTCATCATTTGCCTTTTGGGACGAAAATTTTGATAATGCAGAGGAAGCTAAAAAAGAAGGCTACAATGCTGTAATCGGTGATGTTTGGTATAGCATTGCAAAAAGAAATGGATTTAGAAACATAATACTTGCGGCATTTACAAAGAGACCTTTACCTTTTTTTGGTACACCAGAAACCCACAACACTCCACGGTTTGGCTATAATGCTACTGAAAAGAAAAAATCTGCATGGTTATTATTTAAACTGTTGCCAAATGCCATTCCATTTATTCATAATGGATTTGAGTTAAATGAATATTTACCGGTCAATACAGGGCTGAATTTCAAAAAACAAGATATTGATTTATTGTCGGGTCAGCCCTTGGCATTATTTAATAAGCATAAATTAAATTGGGATACGAGTCGTAACATAGTTTCATTTATATTGAAAATAAAAGGAATAGCATTGCGATATCCCTGGATATTTGATGGCATTGGTGTCAGATTGCTGGAGACTGACAATAACAAGGTGATGGGTTTTATAAAGGAAAAAAATAATAAAACAGCAATCGTTTTATTCAATACTAATTTTCACAAAGTAGAATATTTTAATTTGAAATTTAATTTGAATTTCCCGCTACATGATCTTTTATTGGATAAACAGGATCATTTATCTGCTTTGAAAAAGTTAAGACCCGGGAAATGCCATCTGGCTATTTCCGGGGAATAATAAGTATTTAAAAAGTCAAGAATTTTACTGTACTACAGACCGAATTTTTAAAATAGCAATTCTATTGCTGTTGCTTTATTAAATTCAATGCCGAACCTGCCTTAAACCAATCTATCTGGTTTTTATTGTAAGTATGATTAGTCTTAATCTCTTCTTTGGAGCCATCAGCATGATTTAAAACAAGGGTGATAGTATTCCCAGGTTTGAAATCTTTCAAATTAGCAATGTCTATGGTGTCATCTTCCAGAATTTTATCGTAATCAGATTCTGTATCAAAAGTCAAAGCGAGCATGCCTTGTTTTTTGAGATTAGTTTCATGGATTCTGGCAAATGATTTTGTCAATACTACTTTTACGCCAAGGTGCCGGGGCTCCATTGCGGCATGTTCTCGCGAACTTCCCTCGCCATAATTATGATCTCCTACAACTATGCTGGAAATACTATTTGCTTTGTAATTTCTCTGAACATCTGGGACTTTACCATATTCGCCCGTCATTTGATTTTTTACACTATCAGTAGCACCGTTGAAATAATTCTCTGCCCCAATAAGCATATTGTTTGATATATTATCCAAGTGACCTCTGTATTGCAACCACGGGCCTGCCATGGAAATATGATCTGTAGTACATTTTCCTTTGGCCTTTATCAATAATTTTAATCCCATAATATTATCGCCATCCCAAGGTTCGAAAGGGGTTAACAACTGCAACCTTTTAGATTCCGGATTAACAACAACATCTAAATTACTTCCATCTGATGCTGGAGCTTGATATCCTGCATCTTCGACTGCAAATCCTTTTTCTGGTAATTCATTTCCGGTAGGAGGATCAAGAAGTACTTTTTCACCGTTTTCATTGGTGAGTTTGTCTTTTAATGGATTAAAAGTAAGATTTCCTGCGATAGCCAATGCTGTCACCAATTCTGGAGATCCTACAAAGGCAAAAGTATTTGGATTGCCATCGGCTCTTTTTGCAAAGTTTCTGTTGAACGAATGCACAATGGTATTTTTCTCACCTTTGCTTGCGCCGTCTCTGTCCCACTGACCGATACATGGCCCACAGGCATTGGCAAATACGCTTGCACCAATTTTTTCAAAAGTGCTAATAAACCCATCTCTTTCAATAGTATATCTAACTTGCTCAGAACCGGGAGTAATTGTAAACTTAGATTGCGCTTTCAATTTTTTGTTTACTGCCTGCTCTGCAAGAGAAGCTGCTCTTGAAATATCTTCATAAGATGAATTGGTGCAAGAACCAATAAGTCCAACTTCTATTTTTGTTGGCCATCCATTTTTAGCTGCTTCTTCAGCCATTTTAGAAATTGGCGTAGCCCTGTCTGGTGTAAAAGGGCCATTTAAATACGGCTCCAAATCAGAAAGGTTTATTTCAATGATTTGGTCAAAATATTTTTCCGGGTTTTCATAAACTTCCGCATCAGCTGTCAGTTGATCGGCAACTGAATTTGCTGCATCCGCTACATCATCTCTTCCCGTAGCTCGTAAATATCTTTCCATTGATTCGTCATATCCAAAAGTAGATGTTGTAGCGCCGATTTCTGCACCCATATTGCAAATGGTTCCTTTTCCAGTACAAGATAGAGATTTTGCGCCATCACCGAAATATTCAACTATGCATCCAGTGCCACCTTTTACAGTTAGAATTCCTGCAACTTTAAGGATAACATCTTTTGCTGAAACCCATCCACTCAATTTACCTGTTAATTTTATTCCTATAAGTTTTGGAAATTTCAATTCCCATGGCATATCCGCCATCACATCTACTGCATCTGCACCACCAACACCAATGGCTACCATGCCCAATCCTCCAGCATTGACAGTGTGAGAATCTGTGCCGATCATCATGCCACCAGGAAAAGCATAATTTTCTAAAACTACTTGATGAATTATTCCTGCACCCGGTTTCCAAAATCCAATACCATATTTATTGGTAACTGTTGATAAAAAATTAAAAACTTCATTATTTCTATTGATAGAATCTTGCAGATCTTGTGTGGCTCCATGCTTGGCTAAAATTAAATGGTCGGCATGTACGGTGCTAGGTACAGCTGCCTTTGTTTTTCCGGCTTGCATAAATTGTAGTAGCGCCATTTGAGCTGTGGCATCCTGCATGGCAACACGGTCGGGGGCAAAATCAACATAAGATCCACCTCTTGTAAATTCTTCCAATGATTTTTGATCAAACAAATGACTATAAAGAATTTTTTCTGTAAGGGTGAGTGGTTTGTTTAATGCTTTTTTTGCAGCATCTATTCTTTGTCCCATACGGGCATAAACTGCTTTTATCATTTCGATGTCAAAGGCCATGTGATGTATCTTTAGAAGTTATTATTGTTTACATTTTAATTGAATCGCAAATGTAATAAGATTTCACAAATCCTTAGTGGGAACAATTTTTTAATTTGAATGACCTCCATAGTCCCCGCACTTGTTGCGGGGCCTGTTTGCAAACATCCAAAAAAATATAGCACTTTCCAATCCAGCAAAAAGTAACAGCCTTATTTTTCAACCAATTTATAACCGTTTGATATGGCTGGGAAAATGAAAGATTTTTCATCACTGGGTTTTATTGGATTTCTATAAAAAGATCATTGCAGATAGCTGACAGATACCGGAACAAGTACGGTAAGACGAGATAGCTGGGGATTCGGCAATGCCCATCGATAGTCCCCGGACACCGTTTCGGGGCTTGTCTGAAAATTTCAGCAACCCAAATAGCTCAAACCAATCCAGCAAAAATCAACAGCCCTCTCTATCAAATGAATTCATAGGAAATAGGTATGTTTTATTGTAATGAGATTCTTGCAGATAGTTGACAGATGCTTGAACAGGCCTGCCTGCCGGCCAGGCAGGTCCGGTAATATCTTGCATAAGGTGATGGAAAGTTTCTGACGGTGACAAGCGTTTGCGATGACTGCAAAAAGAGATAGCACTCTTTGGGTTTGCTACCTGAAACTAAATCCTATACCCGCTGAAACAATGGAATATTCTTGAAAGGTATAATCTCCGTGAAGGGTAAAAAATCCAAATTTGAGTCTTAGCCCTCCAGTGGCTCTCCACGAATTTTCATTATAAGTAAGATCAATTGGATCTGTAACTGAAAAATCAAGAGATGGATCAATTTCATCTTTTACAATATAAGTTCCATTCATCGCCAAAGTAGAAGTTACGCTGCTATAGCCAATGGCACCATATATTGTGAGTATTGATATCTTTTTGGAGACAATTCCCTGGACAGTCCAATTATTTATATTAAATACTGCTTGCTGGTTTTCTCCATCCAATTCCAAATCAGACATATCAAAAGAGTTGTCTAACCTGCTAAATGCCCCAAGGATAGAAATATTTATTGGCACTCTTTTTAGTCCGGGAATCCACTGTTTTATATCATGCTTTATTCCCATTCCAAAAACACTGGTTTTAAATTCTCCATAAGTTATTTCCGGAGTATATCTGATAATGACATCAGTATTTTTAAAAGTCCCTATGCCCAATTGAACCATTGGTGAAGGCACAACATTATATCCATATTTTTCTTTGAGTCCCAAACCAGTAGGTTCAAAGGTTCCATTAATTGTTTCACCAGTATTTTCTTCAAGGTATGAAAATGTGAGTTCAGCCCCATTTCCATCTTCCGAACCCATTATTGTAGGAATCCTATTTGTTGCACCGGTACTGGCCACATTGGAATAATCTGACGGGTTAAACATAAAAGATTCTTTTGACGACGGAATGGAAGTCATGTTGGCTGTAATCGTCAAGTCAAAGCCAAGGGTTCTATGGGTTTTTGCCGTATTGTACCATGAATTTGACATGCCATAAGAAAATCCAACAACAAGCGGTTCCATATAATTTTTAACCAATTTAGATGCATCAGCAGCACCCGCCCCAAGAAACGCATCGAAATTTGTGTTTTGTGCATTTACCCTGGATAATACGGATACTAATAATAGGAATGATAATATAACAGAATTAATCCTTTTCATCATCAAATATGTTTAACAAACTTCTAGTGAATTAGGTATGCGCAAAATATAGTGAGTCATTATCATCTGCCACAGATTCACAGATCATTATATTATTAATTGATCCCTCATCAGAAAATAAAAATCTGAGAATTGGAGGCATTATGTTTTTACCTAAGCAAATTAACTTAGATCAAAAAATTCAACAATTGATACATAGCACCTTGCTATTGTAACATATCAAAAACCCTAAAACCATACATTGTTTTGCAAATGTAATGCTGAGGTGAAAAAAAGTAAAATTATTTTGGATTAATTCTTAGTAATAAATATTATTGCATAATAAGTATTATTATTTAATAAGTATTATTATTTGAAATCTACAAAACTTGATATCGCCAAAAGTGCAATTGCTGAAAAGGGATTGAAAGTAACGCATCAGCGAATAGTAGTTTATCAAGCTGTGGTTAATACTAATATGCATCCCACGGCAGACCAAGTTTATGATTTAATTAAAGGGAATAATCCATCTATCACGCTGGCCACAGTTTATAAAACTTTAGAAACATTTGTTGAAAATAGATTGATCAATAAGGTTTCCACTCCACAGGGGACGATGCGATATGATGCCAGAACGGACAATCATAATCATATATATATATCCAATACCAATGAGATATTAGATTTTGAGGACGAAGAGCTAAAAAGTATAATGATGGATTATTTAAATAAAAAGAACTTTAATAATTTGAATATAACAGATTTTAAACTTCAGATAAAAGGAGAAAAAATTAATCCCAAAGAGGGAATAACCATAACATAAATTTCACATTTTTAATATTTCAATTATGACATTAGTCTCAAAAAAAGCACCATTATTTACATCATCAGCCGTAATTAACGGCAATGAGATCGTTAAAGATTTTTCATTAAAAGATTATATAGGAAAGCAGGAAGTTATCCTATTCTTCTACCCAAAGGATTTCACCTTTGTTTGCCCAACAGAAATACTGGCGTTTCAAGAGCTTTTACCAGAGTTCGAAAAGAGAAACGTGGCAGTAATTGGTGTATCTACTGATACAGAAAATTCGCATTTGGCTTGGTTAACCACACCAAAAAAACAGGGAGGGATTCAAAGTGTAACCTATCCTTTAGTTGCAGATGTTTCTAAAACCATTGCTTCAAACTACGGAGTGTTGGGCGGAGACTGGGACTATGACGAGAACGGCGACTTGTTTTTTGAAGGAAACCCAATAGCATTGCGAGGAACTTTTTTAATCGACAAGCAAGGAATTGTACGTCATGAATACATCAACTTTTTCCCATTGGGACGAAATATTGACGATACTTTACGAATTGTAGATGCTTGGCAATTTTTTGAAGAGCATGGTGAAGTTTGTCCTGCTAACTGGAACCCGGGTGACGATACCATGAAAGAAAACAGAGAAAGCGTTGCCAAATATCTTGCTGCACACTAGTGTTAATTAAAGCAAACTTTTAAAACCGTAATTATTTTATTCAAAGCCCTCTGATATCAGAGGGCTTTTTATTTTGTAAAAAAATAGTATTTGAAACAAAGATTATACGATATCGCTCTTTTTAGTTTTCCGATCTTACTTCGACTAATAAGTCCATTTCACAGAAAAGCCAAATTGATGATCGATGGCATATTAAACTGAAAAAGAGTTATCTATTTCCAGAAAGAGGGTATGGAAAAATATATATGAGAGCGGTCACTAAAGAAGAATGTACAATCACACATGAAACTTCTACAAAAAAATCCAGACAGAGTTGCCAAATATTTTAAACTCGAATGTATAAATTATGTGGCAGCTTAAAATCCTAAATAATGTCTGCCGAAATAATAAGTTAAGCTAAGGGTCTGCTCAAAATGTTAGAGATCAAGCCTTGCCTTCCTTAATATGAAGTACGGTGGACAAGGGTTTGGGTAGTTTCTTAAGCGTAGTTCCGTACCTATGTTTTTCCCGAAACAAGTCTGCCTATCGGCAGTCGTACGCTGAGATCGAACATTATGGACAGACTCTGCTTATTTTTCATTCAAGTTTTAGTCCTTCACATTTTGGGATTGCAACCATCTATTAATAAACTCTAAAGCTGGCTTTAGCAATGATTGATAAAGAAAAGTCCCGGATATTATTCAAATCACTAAAAAGAACTCAATGATACCTCTGATGATTATTATCGTTCAAAATTCTAAAATATTAAATCCGATTTCCCAAGATTTCACTAATAAAATTGACATCTTTCGACTTAAACTACATGCAGTTAAAAACGACAACATAAATATCTAAAGGAAATTTTAATATTCTCTGAATGTGGCAAAGATTGAGGGCAGTTCTTGTTTTTTTAATGATCATGTTTTACTTTTCAAGCAGGCTTTTAGTTCTGATGAGTATTTTTAAATCATCATGGTTGCTAATAAATTAATCTTCGACTATCACATTAACTAGCCTAAAGTGATATCACTTATCGATTATTTTTCAATTTAATAGTGAAAGTTGTTAAAGTAAATATCGCCCAAGACGAAAAAATTCTCTCCCTGATAATACAAGGCAGTGAAAGAGCCTTGGGGCAGTTAATGGATAAGTATAGTGAGCCTCTTTGTAATCATGTAATGCAGTTGACAGGGAGTAGAGATCTTTCCGAAGAAGTGGTAGCAGATGTATTCATAAGCCTTTGGAAAGTAAAAAATAATTTGGTGATCCAAACCAGCCTTAGATCCTATCTTTATCGTTCTTGTAAAAACCGCTCTCTCGACCTTTTGGAAAAGGAAAAAAGGTATAAGACAGAAGGTATAGAAAGTATGAAACCTTTAAAAGGAGATATCTCAACTGATGCGGAACTGAATATACAAGAACTCAATTTACATATTGATTCACTTATTAAGGAAATGCCAAGGCAAAAACAGCTCATTTTTAGGATGAGTCGGATTGATGGCTTAAAGTATCGAGAAATCGCTGAAATACTATCCTTATCTATCAATACTGTCCAAAATCATATGGTGGAGGCAGTGAAATTCATGGCAAAACATAAGGTCAAATTTGATTGATTTTTAAAAAAAGCAACTCCGGCTAGTAGGTAGCAGATCTTTTACCCGTCCTATATTTGAAATAATAAAAAGTGGAAGAAAGATTCTGGTATATATTTACACGCTATTTATCAAAAGAGTCCTCACTCGAAGAAAACGAAGAACTCAAAGATATCATTTCAAGTGTGCCAAAATATAAGGTGATATTTGAGCAATATAGCCCTATTTGGAATGACAAAACAAATGATCAGGAATGGCGGTTTGATAAGGAAAAGATTAAAAATCGTGTTTTTGAAAACATTAAAAGTGAAAGTCTCTCACCTGTAAATTATTCAATTCCTCGTTGGAGTTATGCTGCCATCATACTGTTTATGATATTCACAGTATATGTTGTACACAATTTCATAACTAATACTGATCAGCAAATTGTACCCATAACCATCACAAAATCTACAGCGGATAATCAACGTGCTATGTTCACTTTAATCGATGGTACGGAAGTGTGGTTACGTGGAAACAGTTCTATTACATACAATAAAGAATTAGCAATAGACGGAGTACGAAGTGTACAATTAACCGGCGAGGCATATTTTGATGTGGCTAAAAATCCAGACTTACCATTTATTGTAGTAACCGGTGAAGTATCAACAATAGTTTTGGGTACCAAATTTAATGTCCGGGCTTTCCCACAAAATGCAGTAGAGGTGACTGTGGAGTCCGGTAAAGTGTTGGTGGAGAGTCACTACAGTAAAGTTGCCCTTGAGTCCAACGAACAGGCAACGGTCGATCCGGGAAACAGTGAAATAGTAAAAAATAGAATTAAATCGAAATATGTAACTGTATGGAAAAATCAGGTAATGGATATGGATATGGTTTCGCTTAAGGAGGCATTTTTCATTATGGAGCGATACTACAACGTAACCATCATCACTGATAAACAGGCTGATTTAAATTGCATAGTACGGTCAATATATAAAAATGAGAATCTGGAAACCGTTTTGCAGGGGTTACAGCTAATTTTCGATTTTAATTTTGAGATTTTAGAAGAAAATAAAATCAAAATTACAGGACCAGGATGTTGAATAAAAAAATAAATATGAAATAGATATACTTTATGGTTGGTTTATTTCTTACGAGGTGGGAAATAAAAAGTCCGAATCCGCACTAACGGATTCGGCTTGAACATCCCGAATTGAACTTTCGGAAATTTAATAATTGTTATTATTAATCATACAAAATTATGAATTCAATTTTAGTAAAACAACTGATGTTCGCATCAAGATATATGATCTATGTATTTTTTATTCAGGCTGTAGCTTGCCAACTCTTGATGGCAGGTCATTCCGTTGGTCAAAGCCTTGAGGAAGTACATATTTCTTTACGTGCGGATTCACAAAAACTCAAAGACGTTTTCACTAGTATCGAAGGTCAGACCAATTTCACCTTTACATACTCAAATGAATTAAATACAGCTAACGACAGAGTTAGTATTGTAGCCAAAAAAGAGAACTTGAGAAGTGTACTGGAAAAAATATCAAGACAGTCACATTTCAACTTTAAGCGCATTAACAATAATATTTATGTTATTAGGAGGGAAGAAGGTAGTGCAATGCAACCACTTGTAGAGGAGCAACCTTCAATTTCGATTACGGGGAAAGTAACGGATGAAAATACAAGGGAAGGATTACCTGGAGTAAGCATCCTTATTGAAGGTTCCACCTCCGGCGTAATTTCTGATATAAATGGAGATTATTCACTCGAGGTTGCAGATGAGAACAGTGTGTTGACTTTCTCTTATGTTGGATATATCACTGAGAGAATTGCAGTCGGAACCCAATCCATTATAAATATAATTCTTGTTCCTGATATCACTCAAATGGATGAAATAGTTGTTACTGCGTTAGGAATAGAGCGGTCAACTCAGTCATTAGGATATGCCGTACAGGAACTTCAGGGTGAGGAGATAAACGAAAGCAAGGTTACTAATTTTACCAATGCACTTGCAGGAAAAGTAGCCGGACTGGAGATTAGATCAAATTCTGGTGTAGGGAGTTCTACCAGAGTTATACTAAGAGGAGAATCAATCCTATCTCAAAACGGTAATCAGCCTCTTTTCGTGGTTGATGGAGTACCTATTAGTAACAATATAACCAATTCTTCCTCAGCAGATTATGGTAACGATGCTTCCGATATCAATCCGGCTGATATAGAATCAGTGAACGTGCTTAAAGGACCTGCGGCGGCGGCACTATACGGATCGAGAGCTGCTAAAGGAGCCATTATCATCACCACAAAATCAGGAAAAAATACAAAAGGGATTGGATTATCCTTCAATTCATCCATTACTTTCGAAGACATTTTGATTATGCCAAAATTTCAAAATGATTTTGGTCAGGGAACTAATGGTCTGTTTGAAGGATCAAACTTTGGTTATCAGGGAAACTTGGACCTTTATCCGAATGGCGTCCAGGATGGATTAGATGAAAGCTGGGGTCCAAGATTGAATTTTGGACCTAACAGAGGCCAATTTGACTCTCCCACAACGGGTGGGTTTCGCGGAGCGGATGTTCATTTACGTAACAGGGGGGATATTATCCCAACTCCCTGGGTATCGAGTCCTAACAATGCCAATGACTTTTTCGATTTGGGAAGAACTACACACAACTCTATAGCTGTTACGGGAGGAAATGAAAAGGGAAATATTCGTTTGGGATATACCAATTTCAATCAAAAAGGGATTGTACCGAATAATAACCTCAAAAGAAATACTTTAGCCCTGAATACAGGTTATAATTTGACGAAAAAATTCAGGGTTGCCCTGAAAATGAGCTACATCAAAACAGAAAGTACAAATCGCCCTGATCAGGGTTATGGCCGCAATACGCCTATGTATTTCCTGGTTTGGATGGGGAGGCAGGTAAATATGAATAGCTTGCGCGACTATTGGCAGCCCGGCTTGGAAGGCATACAACAATACCAGTACAATTACGGTGAAAACCACAACAATCCGTTTTTCTATCAGTACGAAAATACCAGTGCTCAACAAAGAGACAGAATACTGGGTAATTTATCGCTTACATACGATTTTACTGAAAATCTAAGCCTGATGGTCAGATCCGGCACGGATTGGTACTATGATCACAGACCTATTCGCCGTGCTGTAAGTACTGTAGGAAGTGAGGAAGGGAGGTATGAGGTAGTTGATATTAACTTTGAGGAGCGTAACACAGATTTTTTACTGAAATACGACTTGAAAAGTAAAGGAAAATTTGGGTTAATCGCTACTATTGGAGGCAATCGGCTTGACACTAAAGGTCGTAATGTTGGAACGATAGCGCCTGAACTAAACTTCCCAGGAATCTATAACTTAGCAAATTTTGCCTCGCCTCTTTTAGTAAGAGAGTTTGTATTTCAGAAGCGTGTCAATAGTTTATATGGATTAGTTCAAATGGATTACAACAATATGCTGTTTTTAGATATTACCGGACGAAATGACTGGTCGAGTACATTACCCGAAGGTAGCAATTCTTATTTCTACCCTTCAATCTCTGCTAGCGCATTGTTAGATCAAATGTTTTCACTTCCAAAGGCTATTAGTCTTGCTAAACTTAGAGTCGGCGTTGCACAGGTAGGTAACGATACCGGACCATACAATCTCAACAACACGTTTGAATTTCAAAATCCGTGGGGACAAGAACTGGCCGTTTCTGAATCATCTGGATTGAAAAACCCTCAACTCAAACCTGAGTCCGTATCAACCTACGAATTTGGTCTGGACTTTAGGTTTTTCAACAACCGCCTGGGAATCGATGCTACCTATTACTACATAAGTACAAAAGACCAGATTATTCCTATTCCGATTACGGAGACTTCCGGATATACATCCAGAATAATTAACGCCGGTGAAATCACAAACGAGGGAATTGAGTTAATGTTGAATGCCACTCCCGTGGAGTTAGACAATGGCTTCCGATGGGATATTTCTTTAAACTATGCTAGAAACGTTAACAAAGTAGTTGAACTGGCAGAAGATATCGATGCAATCGTGATTTCGAGTCCTGGTGAAAATGCTACTGTTGAAGCGAGAGTTGGAGGAAGAATGGGGGCCTTATATGGACCGGGTTTTGAACGAGTGAAGTCAGGGCCAATGGCAGGCGAGATTATCATTGGAACCAATGGGCAGCCAGTTAAAACTACCAGCCCGATATATTTAGGTAATTACAATCCTGATTGGATAGGAGGAATTACCAATTCGTTTTCATACAAAGGGTTCTATTTAAATATATTGTTTGATACGCGTCAGGGGGGTAAATTTATTTCCAGAATGTACAATAAAGGTATGGGATCAGGTATTCTGGCAGAATCAGCAATAGAACGGGCTGCACGTGAGCCCGGGAAAGAATACGATGTTGACTACTTTTCGGCGGGAGCAGCGCAGATTACTGATACAGATGGTAATGTTACATATCAACAAAACCTGGTAAGCACAGACGGTACTGCCAGCGAGGGTATCTATGGCACCAGCGCTCGAAATTACTACAAGCGATATCGCGATCACAATTCAGAAGCGCAATTGTTTGATGCATCGTTTGTAAAACTCAGAGAGGTATCTTTTGGATATACACTTCCAAATAAAATCATGGGTAATTCAGGCTTCAAGGATGTGAGAATTTCTTTCGTCGGAAGAAACCTTGCGCTGTGGACTGGAAATCCTCACTTCGATCCTGAGGCTGCAGTAGCTACAACCGGAGGTGGACTAGCCCCTGGATTTGAAAACATGAGCCTGCCTTCAACAAGAAGTTGGGGTTTCAATTTGAGTTTTAAACTTTAATTTAACCGATTAGTAAATATGAAAAAGATAATAAACAAATCGATAATACTGATCGTTGCTTTTAACCTCATCACGTTCAGTTGTACAGAGGATTTTGATGAAATCAATACAAATCCCAATGAGCCCGATCAGCTCTCAAACCCTGGATTATTACTTCCTACCATACTGAGAGAATCAATGGATGATTATTACACAGGATCATGGAGAAGAGGTAATATTGTTGCTGATTATTTAGCCAACCAGTTTGTAAGTGCTTTTGATTGGACACCTTCCGATGCATCGGAATATTTCTTATGGGGTTTTTATGGACATTTAAGGAATGTTATAGCCATGTATGAAATTGCCCTTGAACAGGGGAATGATAATTATCAGGGAATTGCACTAGTTTTAAAATCATTCATGTTTCAAAATCTAACTGATATTTATGGTGAAATTCCATACTCTCAGGCAATAATGGCCAAAGAGAATGTGAATTTCCCTGAGTACGACACCCAGGAACAGATTTACAATGGTATCCTGGCAGACCTTGAAACAGCCAATGGTTTGCTCGATCCAGCCAATGGAGTTGTTACAGGAGATATCCTTTATTTCGGCGATGTATCAAAGTGGAGAAAATTTGCCAATTCATTGAGGTTAAGATGTTTGTTGAGAATCTCAGGTAGAAAGGACACTTCATCTGATATCGAGGCAATAGTAGGGGATCCTGCTACATACCCAATTTTTGAAAATAACAACGATCAGGCATCATTACAGTACCTGGATCAGTTGGGTAATGAATTTCCACGTTATAGGGTTTCCAACTATGCTGGTTCAACGTGGCCATCTGAAAGTATGGTAGAGCGATTTAAGTCAATGAACGATCCTCGCTTATATGTATTTTCGCAGCCTACACCGTCAACTGCGGGAGGTAGCAATCCAGAATACCTGGGCGTACCAAATGGAATCCAAAATGAAGACATGTATAACGGAGGTCGGCCGTTCCAATCGCCTCCTGGATTGTTGTGGGCTTCATTTGCTTGGGATGAGGAACTATCATCACCTACTGCGGCACAGACACTTTTAATGACTTATTCAGAACTGCAATTTATTTTAGCAGAAGCAGCAGAAAAAGGTTGGATTTCAGGAGACGCAGCAACTTTTTATCAAGCAGGCATGGAAAGTCACTTCGAATACTATGCGAGCAGGATACCTGACAATTATATTTTTCCAAAAGCTTCAGATGTAATTCCTGATCCTTCCTATTACGATCAGGATGCTGTTAAATATGAAGGTTCTCAAGTAGACAAGTTAGGAAAGATTTGGTATCAGAAATGGGTTGCACTTTTTAATTCCGGATATGAAGGATGGTCTCATTGGCGCAGAACAGGAGTACCAACAATTGTGGCCGGTCCCAATAGTCTTGGTTTTGTACCGGTAAGGCATCTCTATCCACTTTCAGAACAAAACCTGAACAAAGCCAATTACGATGCGGCAGTAGCCAGACAAGGTGCTGATAACACGCAAACTAGAGTTTGGTGGGATATCGATTAATGAATGGTTAAAATTTTAGAATTAAAGAAATAATTATGAATAAGATATTAATTTTAATAAGTATACCCTTGTTGATGGCGCATTTTATTTACGCTCAAGGGCCTGTTGCTTATTTGCCACTGGATAACAATCTAAACGATTACAGTGGTAATGCCTTGCATGCAACAGATGCAGGAACGGAAGCAACAACATTTGTAGCGGATGCAGAACGTGGAAATGTAGCCTTTTTCGCTACAGCGGCTCACGCCCAACTGCCCTTGGATCCGAAGTTGAGTTTTGGAACCAATGATTTTAGTGTGGCTTTTTGGATTAAGGTAGATAATGCTCCGACCAGTGACCCTTCAATTTTAAGTAACAAGGATTGGGGTAGTGGAGGAAATGCCGGTTTTCTTATTGCTCTTGATGGCGCCGATGATCCAGCTAACAAACATATGTGGACCTCTAATATCGCTGATGGAATAGGAGGACGTTTGGACTGGGATGCAGATGATAATGCCACACCAAATCTTGTTGATGGCACATGGCATTTCGTGACAGTGACGTATGATAGGGATGCTACCATGAATGTTTACTTCGATGGAGATTTGAAGCAGACAGATCCGGCACAAGACTCTAAGGACTTAACCCTGGTTCCAGGCGATATAAGTTCCGCCAGTTTGCCCATTACTATTATGCAGGATGGAACAGGTGCCTATAGCAAGGATTTTGAAGCCTTTATAGATGAGATTTATATTTACGATCGGGTATTGGAAGCAAAGGAAGTAGCAGACCTTAAGCAATTTGGTCTTAATCCATCTCAGGATGTTGTGTTAGGCGCAGACGTCTATCTTCCATTTGACGGAAATTTAAATGATGCTAGCGGAAACGATCTTCATGCAACAGATGGTGGGACTACACCTACCGGTTTTATTGAAGACCCTGACAGAGGGATGGTCGCTCATTTTCCAATTGACGCGCATGCTCAACTCCCTTTAGATCCAAAACTGAATATTAGTACAGGAGATTTTAGTTTGGCATTTTGGATAAAAGTAGATGAAGCACCGACGAGCGATCCTTCCATTTTAAGTAATAAGGATTGGGGAAGCGGTGGTAACCCTGGTTTCCTGATCGCTTTAGATGGTGCTGATGATCCTGCTAATAAACATATGTGGACTTCCAATATTGCAGATGGAGTAGGAGGACGATTAGATTGGGATGCCGATGACAATGGCACGCCAAATTTGGTAGATGGAACCTGGCATTATGTAGCGGTTGCCTATGACCGCGATGCTACCATGAACGTATATTTTGATGGTGAGTTGAAACAGACAGATCCTGCTCAGGATTCGAAAGATTTGACATTAGTTCCGGGAGATATTGGAGCTGGAAATTTACCGATTACCATCATGCAGGACGGAACAGGTGCCTATAGCAAGGATTTTGAGGCATTTATAGATGAAGTGCGGATTTGGAATGGTAAAGTACTGAGCGCAGAAGAGGTTTTGCAATCAATGAATGCAAAAGCCGGCGTAGATAAATCATATTCCGCCAACGTTTACCTCCCACTTGATACAGACCTCAATGATGCGAGTGGCAATGGATTTGATGCGACAGACGCCGGTACTGAATCTACAATTTTCGAAGTTGACCCGGAGAGAGGCCCGGTTGCAAGATTCCCGCTTGCTGCTCATGCACAACTTCCCTTAGATCCGATGTTAAATTTGGGAACGGATGATTTTAGTGTTGCTTTCTGGATAAAGGTGGAAAATGCGCCAACCAGCGACCCTTCAATATTGAGTAACAAAGATTGGGGTAGCGGTGGTAATCCGGGATTTCTGATCGCTTTGGATGGTGCTGATGATCCTGCTAATAAACATATGTGGACTTCCAATATTGCAGATGGAGTAGGAGGACGTTTGGACTGGGATGCTGACGACAATGGGACGCCGAACCTGGTAGATGCGACATGGCATTTTGTGGCTGTTACATACGATAGAGATGCTACCATGAATGTGTATTTCGATGGTGAATTGAAGCAAACCGACCCTGCTCAAGATTCTAAGGACTTAACTTTAGCCCCGGGAGATATTAGCGCTGGAGGTTTCCCTATCACCATCATGCAGGATGGAACGGGAGCATATGGTAAAGATTTTGAAGCCTTGTTGGACGACATCAGGGTTTGGGTTGGAACAGTAGTCTCCCCTGTCGATATCCTGAACATGTATAAATATAAGGAAGCTGCTCCTGCCAGTGATCAGTCTTTTGGGGCTGATGTTTTCCTTCCATTGGATGAAAATCTAAAGGATCAAAGCGGAAATGGCGTTGATGCTACAAATGCTGGGACTGAAGATGTGATTTTTGTCGATGATATGCAACGGGGCTTAGTCGCAGAATTTCCAATTGCAGCGCATGCCCAGTTCCCTGACCATTCGTTGGTTGATTTTGGAACTGGAGACTTTAGTGTATCATTTTGGGTTAAAATAAATGCTAATGTTCCCATTAGTGGCGATCCTGTTATTTTTGGGAACAAAGACTGGGGAAGTGGTGGCAACCCGGGATTTCAAATAGGGCTGGATGGGCCGGATAATCCTTCTGCACATTTTTGGACAGTAAATGTTTCCGATGGCAATGACCGATTGGATTGGGATGCCGATGACAATGATACACCAAATTTGAAAGATGGCAACTGGCATTTTGTGGCGGTGGCTTTCGATAGGGATGCTACAATGAATGTGTACTACGATGGCATCTTGAGGCAATCAGATCCTGCCCAGGATTCAAAAGATATAACCCTGATACCCGGTGATTTGAATGCAGCTAATCTACCTCTGACCATTATGCAAGATGGAACCGGGGCTTACGATAAGGATTTTGAAGCGCGATTGGATGACATAAGGATTTGGAAAAACAAAGTAATCACAGCTGCTGAGGTAGCTGAGATATATAATCCTGTTGACAAATCTTACGAAGCGATCATATTTTTGCCGTTAAACAATGATTTGTTTGACTACAGTGGAAATAATCTTCATGCCGAAGATAAAGGCACCGAAGTTACCAGATTTGTAAAAGATCCGGATAGAGGAGATATAGCTTTATTTCCTTTAGCAGCACATGCGCAATTTCCACTAGATCCCAAATTGGATTTTGGGACCGATGATTTCAGCGTAGCCTTTTGGATCAGAATCAATCCAAATATTGATACTCCCAGCGACCCTGTTATTTTGGGTAACAAAGATTGGGGTAGCGGTGGTAATCCTGGATTTCAAATTGGTTTGGATGGCGCTGATGACGCTTCAGCCCATTTATGGACCATAAATGTTTCTGATGGAGGTGATGGAAGATTGGATTGGGATGCGGACGATAATCAAACTCCTAATTTGAAAGATGGAGACTGGCACTTTGTAGTGGCTGCTTTTGATAGGGACGCTACATTGAATGTTTACTTTGATGGTGAATTGAGGCAGACTGATCCAGCTCAGGATTCTAAAGACATGACACTGATACAGGGTAGCCTAAGTTCGGCTGGTTTACCACTAACTATTATGCAAGATGGTACTGGTGCCTACAGCAAAGATTTTGCTGCTCTATTAGACAATATACGTGTCTGGGATAGGGTAGTTACTGATGCTGAAGTAGCTGAAATGTTCGTTGATGATAAAGGAAGTGGTATTGGTGAAGGAGAAAATGAATTAGTACTTTTTGCTGAGGATAAGCTTAATGTGAGAGAACAATACTTCACAACATATCCTAATCCGGCAAATAATGGTATTTCTAATATTTCCTATTTTTTAAATAGTTCTTCAAATGTTAGAATTACGGTATTTGACAGCATGGGTAAATTGGTTAAAGTGCTCAAAAACGGTAAGAGTCCGAAAGGTAATAATTCATTTCAATGGAGGACGGATCAAATTCCAACAGGATTATACATCTATCGAATAGAAACATCGGATTTTAATAAATCTTTGCGAGTAATCCACAATAGGTAAAATAGTGAAACTATATAAATAATTAAAAAATGAAATCAATGCGAGTTATAATAAATTATCTGTCACTTGTGATTTTCCTTCAAGGCATTATATCATGTGATGAAAAAGGGGATCCACAAGGACCAATTGATTTAAATGATGAACAGACTGCTTCTGTTTCCATGCGTGGTAAGTGGGGGCAAGCTTCAAACGCGGATTTACCGTTTGGTACAACTGAAGGTGTTTTGGATGATTTGATTTTAGATTTCCGAATCAACGATGAATATTATCCCAGTGATTTCTCCGCTATTGGAGCAGACTATTTCTTTAATGCAGATAGTGAAGGCAGTTGGAATTGGGAGGGTACTGAATTTAATCTAATCAGTTTAGCCAATGTGATACCTATTTCTTCGATACAGGTATTGAAAGAGGCATCAGAAATACAAGTAACTTTTCTTTATGATGGAGAAAGTGGTGGTAGGGTTTCTGGCATTGGTGAATATTCCGTTACACTGAAAAAAATAGCTCCATAATTTTTTTTTGTAAGTTTGAAATATCAATTGGGAATGCTTTTATGGATTCCCAATTGATATTATTTGTCTTTTTTTAAATTTATACGAAGGCCAACAACAGGAGGGTATTGTGGACAAACATATCTAAAATTCAAATGAAAATTGTGAATAAGCGGCTTATCAAAATGATTTATATGATTATTATGTCAGCATTTTTTGGAATGTTGGTTTCATGTAAATATATGAGTAGTCAACCCAATAAAAGACAGGCTCAACATGTAATTGTAATTGGGATCGATGGTATGAGTCCAAACGGTATTATTAATGCAGAGACGCCAGTGTTGGACCAATTAATGAAAGAAGGCTCCTACACATTGAATGCCAGAAGTGTATTACCAAGCAGTAGCAGTACCAATTGGGCGTCTATGGTTTCCGGAGCAGGGCCCGAGCAGCATGGGATTACTTCCAATGGATGGGAACGCGATGATCACATATTGCCACCGGTGTTAAAAGGAACAGAGAATATATTTCCAACAATTTTTAGTGTGGCAAGGGTTCAAAAACCTGAATTAATAATAGGCGCCATATACAATTGGGGAGGGTTTGGCAGACTTATCGAACGTAGCACTCTTGATTACGATCAGAATGGGGAAGATGAAAATGTTACTACCGAACTCGCTGTCAACTATATTAAAAAAACAAAACCGGACTTTTTATTTATTCAAATGGATCATGTTGACCATGCAGGACATGATGACGGGCACAAAACAAAAAAATATTATGATGCGGTAGCAAGGGCAGATCAATTAATTGGAAATATTATTCAAGCCACAAAAGATGCTGGAATATACGATGAAACTGTGTTTATAATTTCATCTGATCATGGTGGAATTGGTTACGGACATGGTGGTGAGACTTTAGACGAAATGGAAATTCCCTTTCTTATTTACGGTAAAAATATCAAAAAAGGCAACCTGATTAAGCATAAGGTTTATCAATATGACAATGCATCTACTGTTGCCTTTGCACTTGGCCTTGAGCAACCCTATGCCTGGATCGGAAAGCCGGTGAAAAGTGCATTTAATGGATTTCCAGATCCTCCTGTTTTCGGTGAGGGCAAGGTGCTTATTGCTGCTCCGATTATTTTTCCAAAACCTAATTTGTATGAACCTGCGGGAGGTCTTTATATTGATGAGTTGGCAGAACTAAAAATTGAATCTTCAGGGGACACTGAAGTACACTATACAATAGATGGGACTGAGCCTACTAGAAATTCCACATTGTATTCCAGCCCGGTTCAGATAAGCCAAAGTTGTGTGGTCTTGGCCAAATCATTTGGTGCCCAGAATGAAGAAAGTACAGTATCTAAAGCCTATTTCCGAATTGTTTCAACAGGGAAAGGCAATGGTGTTAGCTACGATTACTATGAAGGGGAAGACTGGCATTTTTTACCTGTTTTTGAAACTACGAAGCCAGTTAAATCAGGTGTAAAGCATCAGATCAGGATAGATGATATCAACGAAAGACCAGGGCAATTTGCTATAAAATATTCCACTTATTTAAAAATAGATAAATCAGGAGAGTATAAATTTTATATCACCTCTGATGATGGCAGCAAATTGTATGTCAATGGTGATATGATTGTGGACAACGATGGCGGTCATGGAGCAATTCAACGATCGGGTACCAAAAAGTTGGAAAGTGGTATGGCACATTTGGAAGTAGAATATTTCAATGAAGGTGGAGGCTGGTGGTTGGATACTTTTTACAAAGGCCCCGGAGTGCCAAAACAAATTATTCCGGCAGATAAACTTTATTTAAAATCATTCTGATTCTGTTTTATGCAATATAATAATGATAGTTTCTGGAGATTAGACGATAAAATATTCGTAGGATTGAAGGAAGATTGATTTGCAAATGATTGGAAAAGGTTAAATGAGACTAAATGTACACAATGGCACATATTGGTTCCTGTTAATCCTGATAAAGAAAAATATCATATCAAGTTGGTATAGAGGTCATATTATTCCAGATAGTATTGAAAAATGATAAATTAAATGTTGTCGGGTTCTTCATCACCATAACCATTTGGTTATTTCCTTTACTTTCATTTTGTAAAGAAAATAAATTGATCATAATTGGTATAGATGGTTGCAGGTCCGATGCACTGATAGCAGCAAATACTCCCAATATAGACAAGTTGATTGAAAACGGATCATTTACTCCTATAGCCCAGACAAGACCTGTTACTTCCAGCGGACCGGGATGGTCAAATATGCTTACCGGAGTTTGGCAGGATAAACACGGCGTGAAAGACAATAGCTTTAGTAATGATAACTATGAAGATTATCCACACTTCTTTAATCGGATAAAAGCAAAAGATCCTTCCATGCATTGTGCATCCATTGTACGCTGGGAGCCTATTCAATCACGAATGCCTAAAATCGCAGATTTAGATTTGGCCATTACTTCCTCAGATAAAGATGTCGCCTCAGCAGCAGTTGATTATATTCAAAATACGGATGATCTCGATGTATTATTTGTGCAAATAGATGATGTGGACCATGCAGGGCACCAGTATGGCTATGATCCTGAATCACCCAATTACCTGGAAGCTATAGAAAAAATAGATGCGTTAATTGGTCAGATAATAGCATCAGTAAATCAGCGACGAAATATTTTAAATGAAAACTGGTTGATAATTGTATCAACAGACCATGGCGGAATTGGTAAAAGTCATGGAGGCGGATCGAAAGGAGAGCGCGCTATTTTATTGATTGTAAGTGGTGAAAGTGCTGAAAAGATCAGGATTGATGATGTAGAGGCAAATACGAAGAATCAAGATATTGGAAAGTCCATCGTTTTGGATGGTGAAGGATTTGGTAAAGTTGAAAATACCAGCCTGGATTTGTCAGCTTTCGAAGACTTCACCATTGAAGTTATGGTAAAATCAAATGGTTGGAATGGCGATCCTGCTATTGTTTCAGATAAAAATTGGGATAGCGGGAAAAATAAAGGATTTGTGCTCGCGGGAAAATCTGATGGCGTTACCTGGAAATTTAATCTTGGAAACGGCACAAATCGTATTGACCTGAATGGGGGAGACATTAGCGATGGGAAATGGCATCATATCGCTGTGGTATTTGATAGGGATGGCAGAAAAGCGCTGTTTCAAGATGGAGAATTAATCAGCAGTACAAATCAGATTTTGCCTGACACTTATAGCTCATCATTGGATTTTGGAGTTGGTCAGGATGGAACATTGTCGTACAACTATACATTTCGAGGAGAGATCGGAGACATCAAAATATGGAGCAAACCGCTTTCTCAGGAAGTGATTTACGATAATTTTTGTCAATCTTTGAGTAGGCATCCAGAACTTAATTTTTTACAGGCACATTGGTCATTTGAGAAATTAGATGAAAACGATATAGATGATGTTTCTTCAAATAATCATAAACTTACCATAACTGGTAATTTGAAAATCTCATCAGGAACAAATAGTATTGAATGCTTTGAAAACCGGGTAACGCCAAATATTGTAGATGTTGCAATTACTGCGCTTACGCACATGGGAATTTCCATAGATCCTGGTTGGCAATTAGATGGCATCCCTTTTGGATTAAAAACAAGTGAAGAAAATTCAGGTAAGGATTATATATACCAATTTGCTAATCCAAACAATGGAAACTTTGAAATAGCTGTACCTACAAATGAATCGCTGATATTTCATATTTCCGTAAATAATTTGTCGGGAAAAATTATTTTACCTTCCCATATTCAACATGGAAAATCAGCATTTATTGATATGTCATTTTATGCAAGTGGGATTTACCTGATTACTATCCAAACTATTTTTGGAACGGAAAAAAGAAAATTCGTTCTGAACAATGATTAATTTTTAAATCAATTTATTGGAGATTTTGCAAGGTGTTTCCAAGGCATTCGATTATTAATTCGCAATCATCTTTTGAAATGATCAGCGATGGTCTTAAAGTTATTATATTTCCTTCGATTAAGTGTTACTCCCTGGTCAAAATAGGCGTACATGATTTGTTTAGTTTATTCAACTGCTTTTCCCCAGATGCTTCTGTCTTTTACAAGATATATACCCAGATGAAATCTTTTGCCTATGAAGTTTCCAGTCAATGGAAATTTTTGTTGAAGTTTCTTCAATTCACCCAGAAGATAATTGTCCAGGATATTTGCATTCTCGGCCAGCTTGTTGTCTTCCAAAAAATCAATCAAGGCAAGGCCTTCGGCAGCACAAAGTGGATTTTTCTCATGCGTAATATACCCGATCGAGCAATGCGATAAGGTATGTATTTTTCTTTCATGACAATTCGGGCAAGAGATACCATGCCACCAACCAGTGATTTTCTAAACACCAAGACGTCAGGAATCTCTAAATACTTCCAGTCTATTTGATGCTGATCTGTAAAAAAATTAATATAGTAATTGAGACTTTATTTTTGAAACAGCATCTTGTAATAAGTAATATTTACTATATGTAAAATAAAGATGAAAAAAGTTCATATTAGTAAAGTTAAAACATTACCTTTAAATAGTATTTTATTTATTTGCCTCTTTATTTGATTTATACAATGTCGTTAAAACCCATTAACAGTTATGTTAAAGTCAATTCGCATTCCAGCCAAATATCAACTTTTTGAAAAGACCGGCAAGCCATTTCTATACGAAAACAAAGAATTTCAGAGGGAGTTAAAGCAAGGAGAAGCGCTGGTCAAAATTTTGTTGGCAACTATTTGTGGTTCAGATATTCATACCATTGACGGTAAAAGAAAAGAAGACACACCATGCATCCTCGGGCATGAAGCTGTTGGTGAAATCGTGGCAATCAATTCCAGAGAGAGTTTTACAGTAGGCGATCGAGTAACCTGGACAGTGACCGATAGTTGCGGGAAGTGTCCTGCCTGCACTGAATATGGGCTTCCGGAAAAATGCCATGAACTATTTAAATACGGTCATTCCTCCATTAAAAATGGAAGTGGTTTCAATGGATGTTATGCTACTCATATTCATATTCGAAAGGGTACACACATGGTAAAAGTACCAGATTCTGTCAGTGACGTGGCAGCCGCTCCAGCCAATTGTGCCCTGGCTACTATGGTAAATGCAATCTCTCACACGACCAGAGTACCAAAAAAAGTGGTGGTGCAGGGAGGAGGGCTTTTAGGAATTTATACCTGTGGACTACTTAAGGAAATGGGAGTTTCGCAAATTTTTTGTCTGGAAGTTAACAAAGAACGCTTTCAATTAATTAGACAATTTGGAGCCGTAGCAGTAGATGGTCAGAACTCTGAAAAAGCTACTCGATTTATTTTGGATCAAGTTGGAGACGGGGTAGATGTGGTGTTTGAAGTTGCGGGCCTCAAAGAATTAATTCCGCAGGGACTGGACCTGCTTCGTCCGGGAGGTGATTATATTTTAGTGGGTCTGGTGCATCCGGATTCTGAAATGGGAATCACTGCCGAACAGATTATACGAAAGTGTCTTCATATAAAAGGAGTTCATAATTATGCTCCCCGGCATTTGGAAGAAGCTATCTTATTCCTTCAACGCAATCGTGAAAATTTACCTTTCGACCAACTTGTCAGTCCTCCTTATAAATTAGAGGAATTAGAGAAAGCTGTTCAAGAAGCAAAAAAACAAAAGTGGGTCAGGGTTTCTGTTAAACCGGAATAATATATGAATCCAGAGGATACACAATATTTGAAATTCAGAAGAGCTCAGTGGAAGATGCTTTTAGTAGTCATGTTTTGCTACCTTTTTTTCTACACAGGGAGACAGAATTTCGGTTGGGCCATAATGGGCATGGGGATTGAATTGGATCTTTCAAAACAAGATATTGGCTGGATTGGCGCAGGAATGCTTTGGGCATATGGAATAGGTCAATTCATCAATGGAAATTTAGCTGATAAATTTGGGGCTCGACGTATGATGGCCCTGGGAGGTCTGCTCTCATTTGCGTTTAACTGGGCTACAAGTCTTTCTACAAGTTACCTGATGATTTTTGTTTTTTGGACAATGAATGGTTTCTCACAATCTTTAGCTTGGGCTCCGGGTAGTCGTTTAGTAACTAATTGGTGGGGAGGTAAAGAACGGGGAAAGGCTTTTGGTTTTTATGTGTTTGCTGCTGCATGTTCTTCAATCATTATTTATTTTTTGTCAATATTATTGTTGGATGTGTATGAACTAAACTGGAGGTGGATTTTTCGTCTTCCTGTACTATTGCTTCTAATAGGTTGTACAGTTTTTTACATAGTTGTAAGAGATAAGCCGGAGGATTGTGGTTTTCCTGCCTTGAAAGATGAAAACCTGTCCAATACAAATGTAGAAAAGTATGAAAGTTCATTTCATCGGTATATCGGAGTTCTAAAGAATAAAAAATTCCTTTTGGCTTGCCTTTCTATTGGTTTTCAGAATATGGCTCGCTATGGTCTTTTAGTTTGGGTGCCTCTTTATTATTTGGGAACAAAAATCAATGATTCGTCAAATACTTGGATTGCTTTAGCTCTACCGGTTGGAATGGCTCTGGGAACGATTTTTTTTGGACAATTATCAGATAGAGTTTTTAAATCAAATCGCTCTAAACCAATCTCTATATCAATGGCTTTAGCTGGACTTACGGTATTGCTTGTCTATATTATTCCAGAGGATAATGTGACAGGTGGATTGCTCCTAATGTTTTTCGCAGGTTTTTTTGTTTATGGACCACAATCTTGTTATTGGCCCTTAAGCCCGGATTTATTGGGCGTTAAAAGGTCAGGTACTGGTGTGGGTGTGATGAATACATTTGCTTATGCTTTTGCTGGTGCGGGAGAGCCTTTTATTGGTTATATGGCAGACATAACAAATAAAGAAAATATTGTATTTGTTGTGACAGCCGTTGTATGTTTTTTGAGTGCCATCATTATTTTATTTGTTCGACGTTGATCAATATTAGCTATTTAAAATATGAATATAATATATTTACTATATGTAAATAAAAAGAATAATAAATTTCATATATGTAAATATATCAATACCTTAGTACTATTATTAATTAATATGCTAGATCCTTTATAATTTGATTTACACATAAAGCCATTTAACATGGATAAGGATAAACTTAGATCAGAAGGAGACATAAACATTACAGAAAATAGGGTTAACTATTGGCAGAAGAATCTTGACGAAGAAACGACAAGGTTACTGGAAATGGATAACAGTTATTTTCTGCATCAGTCCCTTTCTACTCCCTGCCTTAATGTGATGAAATCTTGTAAAGGTTCTTCTTTTACCGACAGAGAGGGTAGAAGTTACCTGGATTTTCATGGCAATAATGTTCATCAGGTAGGATTTGGAAATTCCAGGGTTATTGAGGCCATTACCAGTCAAATGGAAGAATTGTCTTTTTGCACAAGGAGATACACCAATAAACCTGCAATTGATCTGGCTAAAAAATTGGTAGAGTTGGCTCCCGGAGATCTCAATAGGGTGTTGTTTGCTCCCAGTGGTTCTATTGCCATTGGAATGGCGCTAAAATTGGCCAGGGTGAAAACCGGTAGATTCAAAACCATTTCAATGTGGGATTCATTTCATGGGGCTTCTCTAGATGCAATATCAATTGGGGGAGAAGCAATTTTTAGAAGTGAGATAGGTCCACTTTTGCCTGGGTCTGAACATGTGCCACCTCCAGATGCACAAAATTGCCTCTGGGATTGTGAAGGAGACTGTAAACTGAAGTGTGCCGATTATATCGATTATGTGTTGGAGAAGGAAGGTGATGTAGCTGCGGTAATCGCCGAAACTGTACGATCTACACCATATATTCCACCTAAAGAATATTGGAAAAAGGTAAGGGCATCTTGTGACCGTCATGGAGCACTTTTGATTCTTGATGAAATCCCACATTGTTTGGGGCGCACCGGCACCATGTTTACTGTTGAGAATTATGGTATTGTACCTGATATGTTGGTTATCGGTAAAGGTCTTGGGGGTGGAATTTTTCCATTGGCAGCACTTATTGCCAGAGAAGGACTCAATGTGATGAAAGATCGGGCATTAGGCCATTATACCCATGAGAAAAATCCGGTTGCTTGTGCAGCAGCCTATGCCTCGATCAAATATATCGAAGAAGAAAATATTCTCGACCATGTGGGTAGGATCAGCAAATATACCATGGAAGAACTGCGTAAGCTGCAGCAAAAATATGCATTGATCAAAGATGTAAGGGGAATTGGCCTTTTGATAGGAGTGGAGCTGGCAAATGTGAATAACAAAAAAGCTGTGGAAGAGGCAGAGAAAATCATGTATATGGCACTCGAGAAAGGCCTCAATTTTAAGTTGACCATGGGAAATATTTTAACACTTACTCCGGCGCTGACGATCAATTATGAAGAAATGGATAAGGCGCTTTCTATTTTGGATAATTGCTTTAAGGAAATTTCTGAGATGAGGGAATAAAAATTAGTTGATTAAAAGCTTGGAGAAATTTGAAACCAATACAGAAACTATATCAAAATAAATAAATGTCTAATTATTAAATGTGAAAGAAATGAGTTTTAATTATCAGAGAATCTACAAAGGAGAAATTAAAGGCGTTGTACTTGACTGGTCAGGAACAACTGCTGATGCTTATGTGATCGCCCCCGCTGTCGTATTTGTAGAAGTTTTTCACCGACAAGGTATTGAAATATCCATGCTGGAGGCGCGAGGCCCGATGGGTTTGCGTAAAGACCTGCACATCGAGCAATTAACACTGGATCCGGTAATTCGCGAACGTTGGAAAGGAGTTCATGGGAAATACCCGGATTCTACGGATGTTGAAAAAATGTTCGCTGATTTTGTGCCGGCACAAGTAGCGTGCCTGCCGGAATATACAGAACTGTTGCCCAATGTGGCCGAGGTGACACAACGTATGCAAAAGAATGGAATAAAAATAGGAGTAACTACCGGCTTTTTACGGGTAATGGTTGATGTACTTTTAAAAGATGCCATTAAGCAAGGGTTCAAACCAGATGTCACTGTTGCCGGTGACGAAGTGGAAAACGGTGCCCGCCCAAAGCCATTCATGGTTTATAAAAATCTTGATTTAATGGATATTACTCCAATCGAATCAGTAATTAAAGTGGATGATACCGTTGGTGGCGTTGGTGAAGGCCTTAATGCCGGATGCTGGACTATTGGCGTTTCGCGTTACAGCAACTACATGAATATAAATACACTTGATGAAGAGGCTACCCTGTCAACTGAAGAGATCGAGCGCCGTCATAATCAAAGTCGCGAAATGCTTCAAAAGGCCGGGGCGCATTATGTGATTGATTCTATTGCAGATATCGAGGATGTAATTACTGACATCAATGCCCGTCTGGCAAGAGGAGAAAAACCGTAAATCACCGGTAGTATAAAATCATCAGTTTTTATTATGCCGTGTCCGACTTCGGATACGGCATATTTTTCTTGTAACGAAAAACATATCATTTATGGGCGTGAAATAAAAAAAATTAATTCTAATTTGAAGATAGTGATGAATTAAATTTCACACAGTTAATGTTATTTACGGAATGGTTCATAAAGTTAATTGGGGCAAAGTAAATTATATTGTTATATCTTGGGTCCTCAGAATAATTAAATAATGTTTTTATGATCAAAGATGATATTCTCAGTAACATTGGCAAGAAAATAAAGGAAGAGCGGAAAAATATGGGACTCAATTTGCAGGAGGTTGCTTCTCTTAGCAATATTACTGCAGGATTATTGTCGAAAATAGAAAATTTCAGAGCAGTTCCATCATTGCCCGTACTCTTGAATATCTCGAAAGCACTTGATGTAAATATGTCCGATTTGGTCGAAAATGTAGTCAATAATAAGGAGGTTTCTTTTCTGCTGGTTAGGAAAGATGAAAGAAAATCAGAGGAAAGAGAAGATTCGGAAGGATTAACGTATGAATCTCTTATTCATCAGGATTTATCTGATATTAATTTTAGGGCTAACATAGTGAAAGTAAAACCAAAATGCTATCGAGAACCAATTGCCACTGAGGCGATGGAATTAATTTTTGTGATTAGTGGCACTGTTACCTATGGTTTTGACAACCAGGAAGTAGTACTGGAAGAAGGTGATACATTTTACTTTGATGGAAGTTTCCCCCATTCATTGAAAAACAACATGGATAACCAAGCAGTTTTATTTAAAGTTTACTTATTTATATTGGCAAAGTCGTAAAGATTTTTTGAATTTTTCTCCTCAAAACAAATGGTTTGAAAATAGTTCTATTTATATATTTCCTTTGATTATTACTTCCAGCATGACATTGATTTACAATGCATTACTGAAATATTACCAAAAAATTGAAGCACTAATATTCTGTATTAAGTTGTTGAAGTCAACAGGAAATACATGTCCTATATTACCAATCCTAAAGGTATCTGCTACCGATACTTTTCCAGGATAAATAACAAATCCTTTGGCCTTTAGTTTTTCATAAAACTTTTTAAAATCATATTGTGGACTTGACGGGCTATTAAATGAAGTAATGATTGGTGACTGATAGGATTCCGGTAGCAAACAGGTTATTCCCAGCTCCTCCATTCCATCTACAAGAACTTTATGGTTTTCTTTATATCTCTTATATCTGTTTTGTATTCCTCCTTCTTCTTCAAGCTCATGCATGGCTTGCATAAAAGCTCTTACCGTATGTGTGGGTGAGGTATATCGCCATTTTCCATGACCATTCTCCATGGTAAGCCATTGGTCATAAAGATCCAGAGAAAGTGACCTGGCAAATCCTTTTGTTTTTATTAACTCATCTCTTTTAGCAATTACAAAACCAAATCCGGGGACACCTTGAATGCACTTATTTGCACTGCTTATAATAAAATCAATTCCTATCTTTTTTACATCTATTGGAATACCACCAAAGCTACTCATCGCATCAACAATAAAAACCTTATTGTATCGCTTCACGATTTCACCAATATCCTCAATTGGGTTGAGCATTCCTGTTGTAGTTTCACAATGTACTACTACCACATGAGTAATTTGCTTATCTTCTTGAAGTTTCTTTTCAAGTAAATCCTGGTTTGGCCGATCAATTTCACCACTATCAAGAACTATCGTATTGATCTTAAGACGTTTTGATATTTGGGCCAATCGCTGACCATAAGAGCCATTGGCCAATACTAATAATTTTCCGTCTGGTGGCAATACGCTGCCTATAGTGGCTTCCACGCTAAATGTGCCACTACCTTGCATGAGTACTGATGTATATCCGTCTTCTCCAGTGGCAAGGTTTGTTATTCCTTGCCTGATTTCTTCTACCACACCGAGATTATAATCATCGTCCCATGTACACCAATCCCGAAGCATTACAGCTTTCACAGATTTGGAAGTACTCAAAGGACCGGGAGTCAAAAGAAAATATGGGTTATCAGGAAAGTTGTAATCGTCCATTTGTAGAAAAGTTTGATGTTACTGACTGTAAAAATATCGATATATTTACATATATGAAATAAACATAAGGATAAATTGATTTATATTACAATAGAATTTATAACATTTGAAAATAATAGCATTAAAATCATGAAGAATGCGGGTTGAGAAAACTTTAAGATATTGGCGTTTCAGGATATTCGCAATTAGCTGGCTGGGTTATGCAGGCTTTTATTTTTGCCGGAAAAATTTTAGTGTCGCCATGCCTATCATCATAGACGAACTTGGGTACACAAAAAATGATATTGCCATTGTACTCACTGTTTATAGTCTTACATATATGCTTGGTCAGTTTGTTAGTGGGTATTTGTCTGATCGGTGGGGTCCAAGGATAATTGTGAGTATTGGTCTTGTTATTGCGGTCATTGCCAATTTTGCCCTAGGTATGACCGGTGGTTTTTTGGCTTTTGTTTTTTTTATGGGCACCAATGGTCTTGGTCAATCTACCGGATGGTCCGGGTTGATTAAAAATATGACTCCCTGGTTTAAACCTAATGAACGGGGAGTAATCATGTCTTGGTGGAGTACTTGCTATGTAATTGGAGCTTTTCTGGCTACCGTGTTTGCCACCTATTGGGCTACCAATGAGACGATTCTCGTAGGATGGGGGTGGAAACGGGCTTTTATTATTCCAGCCGGAGTTCTTATGGTAATAACCCTGCTGTATGGAGTATTTACACGAAACCGACCTCCGGATGTTGGATTGCCTGTATTAGTAAAAGAGGAAGAAGATATTGTTTCAATGAAATCCAAAAGCGAGCAATTCCAAATCATTAAAACGCTCATTTCGAAAAGTGAATTATGGATTGCCGCATTTATCTATTTTTTGTTGAAGCTCACACGTTATGTATTTCTATTCTGGCTTCCCATGTATATGGTTGAGGCACTAAATTACACCAGCCAGGAGTCAGGATATCTGTCCTCAATTTATGAACTTATGGGTTTCATTGGTGTAATTGCCGCAGGATATATTTCGGATCGTTTATTGGATTCAAAGCGGTTTCCTGTTGTTGCTGTAATGCTTTTTATGATGTCCATAGTTTGCTTTATTCAACCAATGTTAGCTGGTTTAGGTATGCTTGCTATAGGCATTAATATTGGATTAATAGGCATTATGACATATGGGCCTGATTCCATATTGTGCGGAGCTACTGCAATGGATATTGGCGGGAAAAGAGGAGCCGCTATGGCTGCAGGAATAATTAATGGAGTCGGGTCTGCCGGACAACTGTTATCCCCATTTATTGCAGCGTATATTTCTGATGTGTTTGGATGGAATGTGTTGTTTTATGGATTTGTAGTTTTAGGTTTAATTGGCGGGGTGCTTGCCGTGACAAAGTGGAATTACCGAAGAAAATATGAAGCCTCTGAAATTAGTTCTGTAACGGTAAACAATGTGTAATTTTAAGTAGCTGAAGTGCATAACTAAATTACCGCGAAATCTTAAATGTTTTTACTAAGCCCTAACTCGCTTCTTTTGGTATTCAGTCTGAATATATATTATAAGAGATAAGTAATATGTCAAAACTCATGACAGATGTAATAGTTGTCGGGGCAGGAACCGTAGGCTGTGCTGTCACCTACTACCTCGCTAAGAATGGAATTAAGGTAAGATTAATAGAAAAGAATACAATCGGATCGGGCAATACTAGTCTTGCAGCTTCTTTGTTGACCAGAATACGGAGTAAACGTGCAATCATCCCATTGGTAGAGGAAACATATCGGGTTATAAATTTTCTGAATGAGGAAATTGAAAATAGGCTGGATATGCAAAAAGTGGGGAGCCTTCATCTTGCGGCAACTGAATTAAGCATCTTAGCCCTCGAAAATTTGATATCAATCGCCAATGATTCTAATATTGTTCATTCTACAGTTTCACATTCTGAAATAAAAAAAATGGTTCCATGGTTAAAAGTTGATGAGATACAAAAGGCATCCTTTATGCCCGATGATGCTTTTCTGGATGCCTATGTATTGACAACCGCTTTTGCTGAAGCTGCAAAAAAACATGGCGCTGTCATTCAGCAATATACTAGCGTTGAAGGTCTGATAACAGAAGACAATAAGGTATTAGGCATAAAAACCAGGAAGGGCAGGATAGAGAGTGAAATGGTAGTAGACACAGCAGGAGCCTGGTCTAATCTAATCTCTCTCCGGGCTGGTATTGCCTTGCCTATGACACCGGTAAGAAGTAATTATTGGGTTACCTCATCCAGACCTGAATTGTTCCCGCCTAACCAACCAATTGTCATTTTACCAGATGCTTCTGTTTATACGAGACCTGAATTCGGGGCTTTACTGTTCGGATTGAGGGAATCAAAATCAGTTCATTTTGATCCAAGAAATCTTCCTGAGGATCTTTCTGGCTATGTATTTGGCGATCCCGAAGATCGTTGGAATATACTTATTGAAGAAGGGGAGCAGTTCCGAAGATTTTTTCCAAAATTTGATGAAATAGAAATTCAGCATTATATTGCTGGTGTGTCCACATACACACCCGATGGCATGTTTGTGATTGGTGGAGTGCCGGAAATGCAGGGCTTTTTGGCAGCTACAGGATGTTCTGGTGCAGGGGTGGCAGCTTCAGGTGGGATGGGTAGATTAATTAGTGAATTGGTTATAGGAATAGATACCTTCTGCGATATTAAACCATTCAGGATTGATAGGTTTGGGAAAATTGATCCACTAAGCTACGAATTCAGACAAAGCTGTGCTGATGCCAGGTCAGGTAAAAAATCGGGGTAATGAAAATAAAGGCTACTGTTGCGAAATAGATTTGAGGGGATTTTTTTTATAAAAAAATTGGTTATGGAATAGGTGTGTGTTGCAAATGCATATCAGTTTAATTCTCAAAAGATGATTAAATCCCATCTTTATACAAAAGTTTCAAATTACTGAGACTTTAAAAGTTAAGGAATAGTAATCCTCTCCTACAAAATTATTTTGATCAAAGCACGGTTTTACATTACAGTTTTTGATTAATTCTCAACTCTACTTCCTAATATTTCTATTTAATCAGATTCCTGCTGAAAATTATTGAGGTTAGTATTGCCAAATCTTAAACATTTGGTTGATACTTAGAAAAATTTAAATTATATAATTGAAAGTCCTCTCATTGCAGAGGGTTTTTTATTTTTGTAAAAAAACCAGTATTTGAAACAAAGATTATACGATATCGCTCTTTTTAGTCTCCCGATCTTACTTCGACTAATAAGTCCATTTCACAATAAAGCTAAATTGATGATCGATGGCAGATTAAACTGGAAAAAAGACTTAAAAGATTTATCAATTTCTCGTAAGAGGGTTTGGTTTCATTGCGCATCTCTGGGGGAATTTGAACAAGGAAGGCCTCTGATAGAACAAATAAAAAAGCGGTATCCTAATTATGAGATCGTCATCACTTTTTTTTCTCCATCAGGTTTTGAGGTAAGAAAGAGTTATGAAGAAGCTGCTTACATCGGATATTTGCCATTTGATAGTAAAAAAAATGCTCGAAAATTTATTGAACTACTTCAGCCGAGCATAGCCATTTTCGTCAAGTATGAATTTTGGTTTTACTATCTTTCTGAGTTAAAAAAACAAAATATACCTACCTTTTCTGTTTCAACAATTTTCAGGCAAGAGCAACAATTCTTCAAAAAAAATGACGAGTTCTCTCGAAAAATGCTTTTTTGCTTTGACCACTTTTTTGTGCAAAATGATGTATCTGCACAATTGCTGAAAAAGATTGGATTAGATAATGTAACCATTTCTGGTGACACGAGATTTGATAGAGTAAAGGAAATTTGCAGCAATCCTGAGAAAAATGAAATTGCTGAGATTTTCAAGGGTAATGAAAAGGTATTGGTGATTGGAAGCAGTTGGCCCTCAGATATAAAGTTACTTCTACCTTATATAAATGACCCCAATAATTCCATTAAATTTATCATCGCCCCACATGAAATAGACAAAGATAAAATCAATAACCTCATAAAAGGAATTACTGTTAATTACCAATTATATTCAAAAGTAGATATCAGAGAATTAGAATCGTTAAGGGTACTAATTATTGATAATATAGGCATGCTTTCATCTTTGTATCAGTATGGAGACTTTGCTTTCATCGGTGGGTCATTTGGTCAGGGGTTACATAATATATTAGAACCGGCTACTTTTGGGATGCCAATTATTTTTGGGAAAGCAAAGAGTAACAATAAGTTTCAGGAGACTGTTGATTTACTTAATCTTGATGGAGCTTTTGAAGTGTCAAATACCCAGGAATTGAATATTATTTTGAAGAGATTTATTCTCGATCGAGTTTACCTCAATAAGGTTTCAAAGCAAAGCTCAGATTATGTAATTGATAATGTTGGCGCTACTGAAACTATTGTGAAATTTTTAAATAAATATTTGGATTGATGGAAGGATTGGTCGTGAAATCTACAGGTTCGTGGTATGATGTGAAAACCAATGTTGGGGATATAATAAATTGTCGAGTAAGGGGTAAACTAAAAATTAAAGGATTGAGGGTGACAAATCCTGTATCTGTTGGCGATTGCGTACAGTATGATGTCGAAAAAGATGGTCATGGAATTATCCATACTATTTTACCCAGAGAAAACTACCTCATTCGCAGATCTGCCAGGAAAGCGGCATTTGGCCACATTCTGGCAAGCAATATAGATTTGGCAGTTGTTGTAGCTACAATATCCTTTCCGAGGACATCACTGGGTTTTATAGATCGATATTTGATTGCTGCCGAATCTTTCAGAATTCCATCATTATTGGTGTTTAATAAAACCGATATGTGGGGTGAGCAAGAGATGGCTTTTATAAAGGATCTGGAATTTTTGTATAAAAAGATAAATGTTGATTTTATTACAGTATCTGCCAAGACCGGGAAAAATATAGCAGCTTTCAAAAAGAAACTTTCCGGAAATATCTCCCTTATTGCCGGACATTCAGGCGTGGGAAAATCAACTATTCTTAATTTGCTTTCACCCAAAATAAATCAGAGTACAGCAGAAGTATCTACATTTGCCAATAAAGGCAAGCACACCACAACTTTTGCCGAGATGTTTGAAATTGGCCCACAAACATTCGTGATTGATACACCGGGCATTAAAGAGCTCGGACTTATGGATATTTACGATAAAGAGATAAGTCATTTTTTCCCAGAGATGAGAGTGCTTCTTGGCAAATGCAAATTTCATAATTGCACACACACCCATGAACCAAAATGTGCTGTAATTGATGCAGTAGAAAATGGTGATATCTCCATGTCAAGATTTGAAAGCTACATCAGTATGATGGAGGGATCTGATAGTCATCGGTGAGTAAAAAGCTGAAAGGGAAAAGGAAGAAAGCTGAAAGCAAAAAGCTGGAAGGGAGAAGAAAATAAAGCAAAAAAAATCACTATTGCAGGCAGGCTTGGAAAAACCTGATATCGAAAATGGAATTATAATACGCCCCATAATTCAGACCACTGCTTAAGTTGAAATAAATATTAATTTTAGTACTATAAAACCAAGCAAAAAAAGTTTAAGGCAAGTATCGATGATTATTTAAACTTTACTCGGAATTACTGAAAAATTAAAATCTATTGATAATTTAAAGAGATTATTTTTAGTTTTGGTCAACCCAGATGAAAAAAATAAAATATCAAGTTAACCTGTATATAAACCGAACTTATCAAACCATCATTAATTACTAAAATATGAACATTAAAAAATTACTTGTAGCCAATAGAGGAGAAATTGCGATTAGAATTTTTAGGGCTTGTACAGAAATTAATATAACAACTGTAGGGATTTACACCTATGAAGATAGATACTCACTGCACAGGTACAAAGCTGATGAATCTTACCAAATTGGTGACGATAATGAGCCTTTAAAACCATATCTGAATATAGATGCTATTATAAGAGTAGCGAAAGAAAATAACGTAGATGCCATTCATCCGGGGTATGGATTTTTATCTGAAAATGCAAATTTCGCAAAAAAATGTGAAGAAAATAATATTGTATTTGTCGGTCCAAGAGTATCGGTTCTTAAATCATTGGGTGATAAAATTAGTGCTAAAAAAATTGCCGTTGCTAATAACATACCAATCATTGAGAGCAGCATAAAATCTTTAGATACTATTGAAACTGCTTTAGACGAGGCCAAAACGATTGGGTATCCTGTCATGTTGAAAGCAGCCTCTGGTGGTGGAGGTAGAGGCATGCGTGTCATTAGAGATCCAGAGCAATTAAAAGTTTCATTTCCTGAATCTCGCAGAGAAGCCTTAAATGCATTTGGTGATGACACCTTATTTTTAGAAAAATTTGTAGAGAACCCAAAGCATATTGAGATTCAAATTGTAGCTGATAACCACGGCAACATGGTTCATTTATATGAAAGAGATTGTTCCGTGCAACGCAGGTATCAAAAGGTTATTGAGTTTGCACCGTCCTTTGGATTAAGCGATACTGTAAAAAAAGATTTATACTACTATGCAACTTCTATCTGTAAAGCTGTTAATTATAACAATGTTGGAACGGTAGAATTTTTGGTAGATGCCTCAAACGAAATTTACTTTATAGAGGTAAATCCAAGAATACAGGTAGAACATACTGTTACAGAAGTTGTTACCAACATAGATATTGTAAAGACACAATTATTCATTGCAGGCGGCTATAAATTGAATAGTAATCACATAAATATTGTCGATCAAGATGCAGTAAATCTTAATGGCTACGCTTTGCAATGTAGAATTACTACCGAAGATCCAGCCAACGATTTTAAACCGGACTATGGTACTATTTCTACCTATAGGAGTGCAGCAGGATTTGGTATTCGACTAGATGCTGGTAGTTTGTACCAAGGTGCCAAAATTTCGCCCTTCTTTGATTCAATGCTTGTCAAAACCACGGCCAATAGCCAGACTTTAGATGGTGCGTGCAAAAAAATGAGAAGAGCACTGGCCGAATTTAGGGTTCGTGGTGTAAAAACAAATATCCCTTTTTTAGATAATATACTGAAGCATCCGACCTTCAGAAGGGGTGAAGTAAATGTAGGTTTCATTCAGAATGAATCTGGTTTATTTACCTTTAAAACGCCACGAAACAGAGCAACAAAATTAGTTACATATTTGGGTGAAGTTATTGTAAATGGAAATGCCGATGTTAAAAAGTTTGATCCGGATAAAAAATTTATAACTCCCAAAGTTCCAGCATTTGACAATTCAATTCCCTATCCTGAAGGCACAAAAGATTTATTGACAAAATTAGGCCCCGATAAGTTTGCTGAGTGGTTGAGAAATGAAAAGAAAGTTCATTTTACCGATACAACCTTTAGAGATGCTCATCAAAGTTTATTAGCAACCCGCATGCGTACATATGATATGCTAAAAGTTGCCGAAGGATTTGCGAAAAATCATCCTGATGTATTCAGCATGGAAGTATGGGGAGGAGCTACCTTTGATGTGTGTTTACGTTTTTTGCAGGAAAACCCATGGGAGCGATTGAAATTGTTTCGTAAAGCCATGCCAAATTTATTACTTCAAATGCTAATACGAGGCTCTAATGGCGTTGGGTACACTGCGTATCCCGATAATTTAATAGGGAAATTTGTAGAATTATCTTGGGAGAGTGGAGTAGATTTATTTAGGGTATTTGATTCTTTAAACTGGATGAAGTCCTTAGCTCCATGCATCGAACATGTGCGCACAAGAACAAAAGGCCTGGCCGAGGGGTCAATTTGCTATACGAGTGACATTTTAAACACAAAGAATACTAAATATAATTTAGCTTACTACATTCAATTGGCAAAAGAAATAGAAAGTGCGGGAGCACATATTTTAGGAATAAAAGACATGGCAGGCTTGCTCAAGCCTTATGCAGCTTTTGAATTGGTTTCGGCTTTAAAATCTGAATTAAAAATCCCTATTCATTTACATACACATGATACATCTTCCATTCAATCAGCTACTTATCTCAAGGCAATTGAAGCTGGAGTTGATGTAGTTGATGTCGCATTGGGGGGTATGTCCGGATTGACCTCGCAACCCAATTTTAATTCGATAGTTGAAATGTTGCGTTTTAATGAAAGAGAAAATCCCATTCATATCGAGAAGCTAAATGAGTACTCTAATTATTGGGAAATTGTTCGTGACTATTATTATCCTTTTGAATCAGGATTAAAATCAGGTTCAGGAGAGGTGTTTAAGCACGAAATTCCTGGTGGACAATATTCAAATTTAAAGCCTCAAGCACGAGCGATAGGTTTAGAAGATCGATTCAATGAAATCACGCTAATGTATGCCGACGTGAATCAACTTTTTGGTGATATAGTAAAAGTAACACCGAGTTCAAAAGTTGTTGGTGATATGGCTATATATTTAGTGAGCAATAACCTAACAGTCCAAGATGTATTGGAACGTGGAGAAACCATATCATTTCCCCAGTCTGTAATCAGTTTCTTTAAAGGAGAATTAGGACAGCCTTTGGGAGGCTTTCCAAAAGCATTGCAAAAGATAATACTAAAAGATCAAAAGCCATTTACTGATAGACCAAATGAGCATCTTGCGCCGATTGATTTTGAAAAAGAATACAAGGCGTTTTTATCTGAATTTGAGGTTGGTTTAGGAAGGCCTGCTGATATCACTGATTTTATTTCTTATAAGTTATATCCAAAAGTATTTTTAGATGCCTATAGCAAGCATTTGAAATATGGCAATGTGATGAATATACCTACAAAAAATTTCTTTTACGGTATGGAAATCGACGAAGAAATAATCATCGAATTAGATAAAGGAAAAACTCTGTTGGTCAGTTTAGAGTCGGTCGGAAAACCAAATGAGGAAGGAATGGTGTCTGTGTATTTTAAAGTAAACGGACAGACGAGGACTATGCTAATTAAGGATGAATCAATTAAGGTAGAAAAAATTGAGCACCCCAAAATAGATCAAGAAAATGCAAAACACATTGGGGCACCTTTACAAGGATTTCTTTCTAAAATATTGGTTGAGCCGGGTGATAAAATAATTAAAAACCAACCTTTATTTATCCTGGAAGCAATGAAAATGGAAACCACAATTACAGCCGTAGAAGATGGTGTTGTGCAAAAAGTCGCTTTGAAAGAAGGAATAATGGTGAAAGCAGATGATCTAATTATTGTACTTAAATAAAGCTATAATTACTTCGTTGCTGAGTAACCCATCAATTGAATAATTGATGGTAGTCTGTTCATTAAATCCGGAAATAATACTGGAAAACCTATAATGAGTTGGTAATGACTGAAGCTGGCTGCCGAGCTTTGAAAGCACTTACCGGAAAGGCCAAATCAGTTAGGTTAAGAGCCGAATTAATTGACAATGAGAAAAATATAATAGCTAATAATGAAGTTGAATATATCTCAAATTACTCAAGTTATTGTCACCGTCCTTTTCATCTTTCTTTTGAGCATACCAATTTATTTGAGTATTGAATCGACACCATCAAAAGAAAATAAAGCAGGTCATCAATCAAAAGAAAAGGCAATAAATATGTTTGGCTTTTACCTCGAAGAAGTAAATGAAAGTGTTGGCATTGACTTTGTTCATAAGTCTCCCAAATTGGATCAAAAATTAGATCACATTTTGCCGCAGATTGCTTCTGTTGGTGCTTCAGTTTCTGTTTGTGACTTCAATAACGATGGCTGGAATGATTTTTACCTTACCACAAGCAGATATGGATATCCTAACATATTGTATAAAAACATGTCTGATGGAACTTTTGAAAATGTAGCAGACAAGCTGGGCGTTGGCGATATTAATAAAAAAGGAACGGGAGTCTCGATGGGTGCTGTTTGGGCTGATTTTAATAATGATGGATTTGAAGATCTATTTGTATACAAATGGGGGAAGCCTGAATTATTTTTGAATCATCGAAGTGAAAAATTCGAAAACGTAAGCAAAAATGCCGGCATGCCTGATTGGATTAATGCTAATTCTGCTATCTGGATGGATTATAATAATGATGGAAATATCGATCTGCTTGTTGGGGGTTATTATAAAGCGGAAATTAACCTTTGGAACTTGAAAAATACATCGATCATGCCAGAGAGTTTTGAATATGCAAATAATGGAGGAAGAAATTACTTATTCGAAAACCAGGGTGATGGAACGTTTAGAGATGTTGCCCAAGAAAAAGGCCTTGAAAGTACCAGGTGGACATTGGCAATGGGTGCAATTGATTGTAATAATGATGGGTTTCAAGATATTTTTATAGCAAATGATTATAATGTTGATGAATTGTATTTAAACCTCCAAGGTAAAGGATTCGACGAAATTGGTAAGGAATCAAAAATTGGATATGCACCAAAAAGTGGGATGAATGTCTCTATTGCTGACATTAAGAACAATGGGAATTTTAGCATTTATATTTCTAATATTACTGAAATGGGAATCCTACTTCAGGGAAACAACCTCTGGGAACAAGTTGAAAACAACGATAAAATTGAATTTAATAATAATGCGGGGATTTTTGGTGTAGAATTAGGTGGGTGGAGTTATGGATCTCAGTTTGGAGATTTAAACAACGATGGATATCAAGACCTATATTTAGCCAATGGATTTGTTTCGGCGAAAAAAAACAATTCATACTGGTATGATTATTCTAAAATTACCGGTGGGCACAAGTCTATCATATCGGATGCGGCCAACTGGCCGGCAATGGATGGAAGAAGTCAATCGGGGTATCAACTTAATAAAGTATGGATTAATAGCAAGGAGGGTGTTTTTGCTGATGTAACAGATTACGTTACCGGAATCCCACCATATGATAGCAGAGCCGTAGCAATGGTAGATTTATGGAATAGGGGAGTGTTGGATGTAATTGTAGCTAATCAAAATGGCAAAGTGTCATTACTTAAAAATAGTTTATTAAAAGGCAACAATTGGATAGCTTTCAAGCTGGAAGGAATCACAAGCAATAAAAGTGCGATTGGGGCAAAAATCACTGCGGTATGGGACAATCAAACTCAATCGCAATTGGTATCAGGTGGTATTGGTTTTAGTTCTCAAAATCAACGAAGTATCCATTTTGGACTGGGGAAAAGTACTAAGATAGATAGAGTAATAATTAATTGGCCGTCAGGGATTGAGCAAATTATCGACTCACCAGAAATTAATATTATCCATAATATCCAGGAATTGAATTAGTTAACTCCGTAAAATAATCGATGAAATTATCAGCATTTAGTCATGTAGGAAATTTTTTGTCAAAATATATGGCACAAATATTTATTTCCTTAATCCTATTGGTAGGACATCTTTCCTATGGAATACTGGAAGGTTATGAAACATTATTGATTACAATTGGGACAAGTATAGCTGTTGATTTGATTTTAGGAAGACTAATCTATGGCAAATGGAAGAACATTGCCAGTGCATATATTTCTGGCATAAGTGTCAGTATTTTGATTCGCTCAACATTTTATTGGCCCTATGCACTTACGGCAGCAATTAGTATTTTGTCCAAATATGTAATTAGGTATCATGGAAGGCATATCTGGAACCCCTCAAATTTTGGTATATCCTGGATGTTGCTTTTTGCTCCTTTTTATGTTGCCGGGTTAAGTGTGCAATGGGGAAATGACCTTTTTCCTATGCTAGTAATTTGGGTGTTGGGCATGGTAATTGTTTATCGGGCAAAGAAGTTTCATGTGACAATTACGTATGTCATTAGTTTTTTAGTATTTGCTTTCATTAGAAGTTTAATAACGCAAGACCCCTTTCTTGCTGAAGTTGCTCCACTCACAGGACCTATGTATCAGTTGTTTATATTTTTTATGATTACAGACCCTCCAACAAATGTGAGAAGTAAAAAAGGGCAAATACTAGTCGTATTTATTGTAGCGTTTGTTGAGTTTATTTTAAGATTAAATCAGATTGTCTATTCACCTTTTTATGCGCTAGCTTTAGTTGGGCCTTTAGCAAAGTATATAGACATGAGATTGGCAAAAAAGAACTCTGCACCCAAGCCTAAGTGTATTAAGTCAAATAATTAATTTATTTCCCCATTTTTCTTCAAGTGTAATTTTTAGAAATATAATAGTACGGGTTACAATTATCGGTATAGTTATATTTATTATTGATATTATGATGTCTACTGTTTTAGTTTATCTCTAATATTATTTTTAAAAAGATACCACCTAATTAATACAAATTTTGATTACACGTATATCGATAGCACTTATACTTAATTTTTTTGTATCCTTTGCTTTTGCAGAATCAGCAAGAGAATATTTCAAATATGCGAAATATAGCTACGATTCTAAGGAGTATGATAAGGCATTGAAGTTTATCAATAGTGCAATTGATGTTGATCCCATCTACGTAAATGGTTTTTTATTGCGAGCCGAAATAAATTTCGGCTTACAAGAATTTGAAAAAGTAATTGAAGATATTACAATAGCATTTCAGATCGATAATAACAAAATCAACTCCATACCTGAATTCTACTTACTTCGCAGTAATGCATATATTAATTTGAATAAATTTAATAAAGCAATTGTAGATTTAGATAAATGTTTAAAAATTAACCCCTCAAATGCCAGGGCTCTTTTCTTAAAAGGAGTTGCAAATTTTGAGATGTCAGATTTCTATAATGCATTAGAAAATATTGATGGAGCTATAAAATTAGATGCTGATGAAAGTGAATATTATTTTAAAAGAGCAGTAGTAAAAAAAGTGTTTTTCAAGCCTATTCCGGGGTCGAAAACTTTTGAAACCATGATGGCAGATGTAAAAATATCAATAGCTCTTAATCCGGGGAACTACCAATATTATAAACTTAAATGCGAATTGTTAAAGCAAGACCCTAACTACAAACAGGAAGAATTAATTAGTGAATTAAGTGGGATTATTGATAGATTTCCACAACGAGCAGATTTTTATGCTGAACGTGGTTTGGCATTGGTACTTAACTATAAATTTAACTCCGCAATAAAAGATTTTTCAAAAGCAATAGCATTGGATGATCAAAATGAATCAAACTATCGCAATCGAGGTCTATGCTTTCATAATACAAATAAGTATAATCGAGCGATTGAAGATTATACAAGTTCGATAGAATTATTGATTAAAAAGTTAAAAACTGATAAGAATAAGAAATCCGTTAAAAAAGTATTGGCACAAACTTTTAATATGCGTGGTATGACCAATCAATTAAATAGAAATGAAGGTCATGCATGTGATGATTACTACAATGCTGCTAAATTAGGATCCAAGACCGGGCTGAACAACTACCGAAAAAATTGTAACGTATTCAATTGATAATACCAATGCTATCAAGTGAATTATGATGTTTGTTGTACATATATCATAAGTAATTATTAAATTCAGCTCACATCCTCAATTCAAAACTTATGATTGTTACACTTGTTCATGTTTGGGTAAAAACGGAACACATAAATGATTTTATACGAGCTTCAAAAGAAAACCATGAGCATTCAATAAAAGAATCTGGGAACTTAAGATTCGACTTAATCCAGCATGCCGGTGACGCTACAAAATTTGTCATTTATGAGGCATATGAATCTGAAGAATCATCTTTGGCTCATAAATCGACAAACCACTATAAAAAATGGAGAGCAGAAGTTGCAGACTGGATGGCTCAGCCTCGTGAAGGAGAAAAGCATTTGATCATTGCTCCCGCAAGTAAATTGCAATGGTAGGTAATTTCAATTTTGCTCCAACTCCAAAAATTATATTTGGAACAGGGAAGTTGCAAAGCCTGCCTCAGGTCTTGGCTTCCTTTGGTGATTCAATATTATTAGTCACTGGAAAAAGTTCTTTTTTACTTTCAGAAAACTGGGATCAGCTAAAAAGTACTTTTGCTAAGTCAAGCATAAATTGGAAACACATTATTATTGATAGAGAGCCCACGCCTCAATTAATTGATGATGGGGTTGCCAAGATAAAACAGCAAAATATTGATGTTGTGGTTGCAATTGGTGGGGGTAGCGTAATTGATGCCGGCAAAGCATTATCTGCCATGCTCAAAGAAACCAATTCAATTAAACACTATCTCGAAGGCATCGGAGATAAGCAATTGTCTGGAAGGAAAATACCTTTTATTGCGATACCAACAACTTCCGGAACAGGTGCTGAAGCCACCAAGAACGCTGTGATTTCAGAAGTAGGAGATAATGGGTTTAAAAAATCACTGAGACATGATAATTATGTTCCTAATGTAGCCTTGGTTGACCCTCTGCTTACATTAAGTTGTCCGAAATCCATAACAGCACAAAGTGGGATGGATGCATTTACGCAATTGCTTGAGTCTTATGTTTCTACCAACTCCAATGCCATGACAGACGCGTTGGCAGTAGAAGGAATCCGGATGATAAGAGATGGTTTGCATACAGCCGTGTTTGATGGTTCAAAAATAGAGGGCAGGGAAAAAATGTCTTATTCTGCTTTGATTTCAGGCATCACGCTGGCCAATGCGGGATTGGGGACTGTCCATGGGTTTGCCTCCTCAATTGGAGGTTTTTATGATATTCCACATGGGCTGATTTGTGCAAGGATAATGGGACCTGTAAATAGAGTGACAGTGAATAAGTTGAAACTTCATGATCGGGGCGGGATCGGATTGCGAAAATATGCCAGAATTGGTAAACTGTTCAGCAAGGATAAAAACAAACCAGATGAATATTTCATAGATATTTTGTTAGATCAAATCGAACAATGGACGGAAGAATTTAACCTCAGAAAACTTTCTGAATTTGGACTCTCGCAAAGTGACTATTCAAAAATCATTTCAATAACCGGAAACAAGAACAATCCTGTCGAATTAGATGAGGGAGAATTAATGGAAGTGTTGGGCAGGGTTGATTAACATAGTTGATTGCCAAAGGGAAATAGCACTTTGAGGCATGTGTTCATATTGTCTGTGTGTGACTGGGATGGGCATCGTTAATCTAAGGTAAGATAATCTTGAGGGTGCAAGCCTGCCTAAAGGAGGTAGTGAGGCAGGCAAAATACCAAGTAAGGCAAAGCTTTCTGCCATTTAAAAAGCCTTGATGTCATGCTGACTTCAAGGCTTTTTTTAGAGAGTATTTTGGCTATTCGGCTTAGTGTTACCCAACGTTCTACTTCTTCTTCCCGTCTATTTTTTTAGTTTTCTTCTCAGGCAAATAATTTTTCTCTGTAACTATTTTCTGTCCAGATTCTAATTCAAGAGCTTTTCTTGCATCTCCTGCAATTGCTCCACCTTTTTTAGCAACAGTCTTATTTTCTGAAAAACCTTGCGCATCTGTATTTCTTGCAATTTCAGTTGTTGAAGCTTCTCCAAGCATTGAGAAAATTAATTCTAAATCAGTCATATGGTCTCGGAGATTTTCTCTTTTCAACCCTTTTACTTTCCTGTATTCAGAGGGAGTTAATCCAAATGTTGCTTTGGATATTTCAGCGGTTAAAATGGCATAATCCCTGTGCTCTTTAATCCCTCTATCTTTCCATTCATCTGTGAGTTCTTCACGAATTGCAATGCTTCGCATTCGTTTTTCAATCCAATCTTCGGGATGACCTTTTGATTTATATATTTCTCTTGCTCGTTTTGATGCTAATTCAGGGTTTTCAATTTCTTGAAGTCTTTCGTATCCCACTTTTGCTAACCATCTTTTAAATGGTTCTGCTTTTGGTGAAGGAACAGATTGAATAATTCTTAGTAGTGTTTCAGTATCAGCAATTTCAGTTTCCCTCATTTTACCGTCAGATGCTAACATTTTGAACTGTCGACAATTTGTCGACAGTTCAATTCCATTAGCATTTTCTCTTTTCTTTAAGCGATACCAGTAATCTCTTGGTTTAACACTCTCTGTTAATACTTCAATAATATCAACTATCGAAAAATACCATTTTTGTTCTTTTTCATTATATGTAGTTCGTATTTTTTTATCTTGAAATAACTTAATATTACTCATATCACATATTTTATTCTAAGCAATAAAAGTACGGAGATTTATTAAAAATCAGTTTCTGGACCTGCTATATTTGACTGGACAGTAAGTTAAGCTCGTGATTATTAAATTTACTGTATGATGAAAAGAGCAAGGAGAAGTTTTAACAAGGAATTTAAGCTGATGGCAGCAGAATTACGTCAATCAGGGAAATCAACTAATGAAGTAGCTGATGATTTAGATATTCAGGCTGATTTAGTACGTCGATGGAAGCGAGAGTTTATCAGGACTCCGTCCGTTTGAATTGCTATAGATATGTACTCATAGAAATTAAAATGATTACAAACTACAGCCTCTGGGTATTCTGAATAAAAATGCCAGCCAGCCTGGATGAAGGTTTAACTATCCTCATTTATCCAGTACAAGAAGGAATTTGTTATACCCTCGAGAGTTGTACGTCTTCCTGCATAATTCAATATGCTGGATAGGAGGGAACGTTGGATATTTAATTATTGGCGTTTCGTTTTTTTAGATAGATAATAATTTTTTATAATCGTATTTATCGTAATCCCGTGATCTCTCCTTTTTTAATTTCACTAACTCATTTTTCACTTGTACTCTATACCAATATTCAGGTTTTGTATGAGAAAATGAACTAATTTTCAATACAACATCTGGGTTTAACTTTCTCTTTCCAGTTAAATATTTGTGAAGATTACTATCCCTCATCCCAAAATATCTTGCCAAATCCAATTTTGTAATACCCAATGCTTTTAAATACATTTTTACAAAATCCAATATATCAAGTACTTCATCTTCTTCGATATCATCTTTTTCTATATAATCTTCCAATTTATATTGAATAGAAAGAAGTTTATTTTTGATTTTTCTTTCTTCAGATTGATTGTCAGAATGAATTTTGATAAACTCGTTTATAGTATTGAGTTTTTTATCGTTCCAAATGTCTTTAGGCAAGATTTCTGTTTTTTTCATAATCTCTTATTTTAAAAATTCGTTTATAAGTTTTTCACTTCCTTCAGGCAAGATTATCATTGTTGTTGAATCGTCATATCTTACTGCATTGTATTTTTGGCTATATAATGCCATCAGTTTTATCTCATTTTCCTTTTTTTCTTCTAATACATCAAAGGCTAGATAGCCTTCTTTTCCATTAATAAAACTTTGCCTACAAGCGAAAGCAATTAAACAACCAGCAACGCTATCGTACTTTTTTTTATTTCCTTTATTATGTGGAGCAATCTCTACAAATGCCATATACACTTGAAATGGAGTTTTAGTATTTATGATTAAACATCCTTCTATTATTTCAGGTGTCTTATTCGTTGTGAGAATATAACTTTCGTAGTCTTTTCCTTTAGAATGTTTACTAAAATTAAATCTCCATCCATCATTTATTGAAGGTAATTTTACTTTGTTTTTAGAAACTAATGAGATTTTGGATTTTATCTCTGATTTAGCTTTAGTCTCAATAATTTTTACATTCATTTACACCACATTAGAACTCAAAGATACTAAAATTATACGTATTGTACAATTTTGTTTTAAATGAACGGCAACGCTTAGCTATGGTTAGTGCGGGATTGAAAAGTGATAGTTTTCAATTTGGCATGTGGACCTGCTATATTTAACTGGACAGTAGGTTAAGCTCGTAATTATTAAATTTACTGTATTATGGAAAGAGCAAGGAGAATTTTTAACAAGGAATTTAAGCTGATGGCAGTAGAACTATGTCAATCAGGGAAATCAACTAATGAAGTAGCTGATGATTTGGATATTC
>CAZDRA010000026.1:0-49751 GCA_964507705.1 uncultured Roseivirgaceae bacterium
TTTTGCAGTTCATGTGGAACAGATGTGATATACAATAACGTGCTGTATAACAATAATATTAATAGAACCTGTACAGATTGTATCTACACCGATCCTCTTCTAGTTGATCCACCAAATGATTTTCACCTGCAGTCAGAAGATAGTCCCGCTGTAAATGCCTCAGGAACTATATCTAATGCATATGATATCTTTTTTAATACCTATGGTATTGATATAAAAGTAGATTTTGATGGAAATAGTCGTCCACAAGGATCAGCGTGGGATATTGGTGCCTATGAATATGATTCAGCCTTATCAGTAAATGATATAGAGTTAGAAAGCAATATTACTATAATTCCAAACCCCACTTCTGATACTTTAACTATTGATCTGGGCGATTATATATTGAAAAGAATAATTATCTATAACGAATTAGGACAACACATAAAAGAAGCTACTACCAAAGAAGTAAATATTTCAAATTTAACTAATGGTATCTATTTTTTCAAAATAATTTCACAAAATGGTAAAATAGCAACAAAAAAAATAATCAAAAATTAAACTAAAACAACAAAGTATATCTCCCATATGTTCAATTTATTTCAAACAATAAAAAATTTTAATAATCGGTTTGTGACGAAACGGCAAACAAAACTAAAAACATAAAATATGGAGACTACGAACAATTCACTAAAAAAAGATTACTTTCAGTTCAACTTACCCATACAGGCATTTTGTAAAGCAGGAAATAAAAAGATTCAATTAACATTATTTATTTTATTGGTAGTTGGTTTGCAATTTTTTGCCTTTGGGCAAGTAGCTGACGACTTTTCGGGTAATGGCGAACTTATTGGTTATACCACCAATAACAGTACTAGCCTGCCCGATGTAACCAGAACGAATGATCGTTATCGAGCCAATCTGATAAATAATGCAGGTAATATAACCCTTCACTTTCACAATTCTCAAGGTCGGTTAGATGCCAAACTGGTCACTTTTCCTTTCGAATATATTGCCAGAAACATTGGTATTGGTACTCAAACAAACTCTCAATCACCTCCACCTGGCACTGGAAATCCGTTTATCTTTGCAGGTATTCAGGTTCATGTTCCAGATCTTGATTCACGAAATTCTTCTCATTTAGTAGTAGGTCATCGAGGTGGCAGCAAATATTTTACAGTTGAAGGGAAAAATACAGTTAATGGTTCATCAAGTGTAAATGATGAGGGGGCTAATGTTGCTTCTGATGGACGTGCTGATCTTAGAATAGTTGGTAATGCCGATAATACCCTTACTGTTTCGTGGCAATTACCGGGTACAACACCTGATAACTGGATTTTATACAGAGGTACCGGTAATCTGCCTGGCACTGCTCCTACCTATGGCGAATCTGTTTATATTGGTCTTATTACTTATGCGCAAGGTTCTCAGGGAGTACCGTATGTTGGTACCTGTGATGCTATCGAATTTCCTAGTGCAACTTTATCAGTCAATAATGTAGAGTTTGATAACAGTATTTCTATTATACCAAACCCTGTTTCTGATACTTTTACTATTGACTTGAGTGGTGAAGTTTTAGAAAATATAATTATTTACAACGAATTAGGGCAACAAATAAAAGAAGTAACTACCAAAAAAGTAAATATTTCAAATTTATCTACTGGTACCTATTTTGTGAAAATAATTTCTCAAAGTGGGAAAGAAACAACTAAAAAAATAATTAAGAATTAAATGAAACGAGCATGTTAATCCCGACGCTTCTGAAGCGAACAGTCCTGATTCCGATAGCTATCAGGACTATCGGGATGACCGAATTGTCAAATATTATAGACATATGAAATTCAGAATCACATATTGCAGAACTCTTTTTCGAATGCTATTCGGTTTGATAGTAGTTTTATTTTGTTCATGTGAAGATAACAGTCAGATAGGTAAATTAACTATTATTGAATCTGCAGATATTACACGTGATTTAGAATATATTGAGATAGAAATTTTAATAAATCAATTACCGTTAGAAGGTAAAGCATTATTCATTAAAGATAAAAACAATGGTAAATTAACAAAAGGACAAATTCTTCATAGTCAGAAAGAGGCATCCGGCAAATATGCTGTTCAATGCCTTTTTCCTATTCATATTAATGCTCTGGAAACCAAACAATACCAAATAGTTCTGTCAAAGAATACAGAAATATCTACTGACCTTAAAGTACAAGGCAAAGATTTGGAATTGTTGATAGAGAACGATCATTATGTGGCAAACCTTACTTCAGAAAAGGCAACGGTTGAAAATGAATTAGGTTCAGGTCAGCTCACAGCATTTTCATTAAAAAACTTTGATGGACAGAAACTACAGCGATCACATATCAATATGCACTGGGCTCCAAATTTTCAAAAAGAAGGATTAAACTATAAAACGATTGGGCACATACGTCAGTTTGATTCAGTATTTATTGATAAAGGTCCGTATCTGATTACTACCTATCGTTCCGGAAAAGTAGAAGGTTATGAAGAAATTCAGGTAGATGGAAAGTATGAATTCTATGCGGGATTACCATACTTTATTTTTTCGTCAGAAATGACAATGGTTGACAATGTAGTTCTGACCATGTTAAGGAATGATGAAATGACTATGGATAGTCTTTTCACCCATGCCATGTTTCCATTGCCAAATGGCAAAGTAAAAACGGTCCCATTATATGATAAACCTCCTTTGAGTTCACATCATTCTATTAAAGAACTTAGAAAAACACCCATTGATACCAATGCCAACTGGTTCAGTTTTTATAATGATGATTTAAAATATGGATTCGGAAGTGTTCGTATCCAATATAATTATACCAATTCTGACGGGAGTCAATCTCCAATGTTCAATCCCGAAACTAGAATTTCTTACTCAGGTAAAGGTGGTAGGTACTGGGACAGAAGGTTTGTCTTTGTTAAAGAAAACGGAATGAAAGTTCCCAAAGGAAGCCGATATGCTGAAAAAAATGCCTACCTGATTTTCCCTGTTAATTCTAAAAACCCATCTAAAGAAATAAAAGAACTTTTCATACGATTAACGCAACCTGTAAAAGTAAAATATACCGAAATTAAATAGTAATAAATATCAAATGCAAATTATGCTTGAAATACATGCAATCACAGAAAAACAAAAATTATATGCGAAAAAAATTCATGATGAAGCCATCATTGTTGATGGATTAACTTATATGTCGAAACCACCGGAAACAGCAGACTATTTACATCGATTAATTGATTCCGGCATTACGGCAAGTAATTTTACCATTCCCTATGCAACAGACACTTTTACCCAAACCATTTATAAAATTTCAGAGTGGTACACCTCTCTAAATAAATTCAGCGACATCTTTACCCTTATCCGAACAGCTGATGATATTCGAAATGCAAAAAAAGAAAATAAAACAGGCATCATTATGGGTTTTCAAGAACCGTTGCCTTTAGAATCTAATTTAGAATTGGTTGAAGTTTTTTATAACCTGGGTGTGCGTATTATTCAATTAACGTATCAATTTCGGAATAGTGTGGGTGGCTCTTGTGCACAGCAGGATAATGATGCAGGTCTCACAGGGTTTGGACAAGAGTTTGTACGTAAACTAAATGACATAGGTATTTTAGTAGATTTGTCTCACGTTGGACCAAAAACAGCAATGGATGCGTTAGAATATTCAAACAAGCCGGTTGTAGTTTCTCATGCAGGGGTGATGTCGTTAAAAAAACATGTCCGCAATGTTTCAGATGAACTGATTAAAGCACTAGCAAAAAAAGGAGGTCTAATAGGATTGCCCTCCTATACCCAGTTTCTTGGATTACAAGACCATTACAAAGGTACACTCACAGACTATCTCGATGTAATCGATTATATCGTTAAAATTACAGGAACGGACAATGTTGGTATTGCATTCGATTTTTGTCCTTCTTGGGTACCCGAAGATCATGAAAACGCACAGAAATTGTATCCCGAAATTTATTTAGATCTAGATTATCATCAGTCTAGGCTAGAAGGGTTAACAAGTGTAGAACATTGCATTAATGTTACAGAAGGATTGGTAAATAGAGGTTATTCTGATGATGATATCACAAAAATTCTTGGTGGTAACTTTATGCGTGTGTTTGACAATGTATGGCAAAAATAATATTTTGAACAAATCAATTTTAATAATAAAATATAATTTATGAAACGAGCATGCTAAAAGTTTATCAATCAAAGAAATGATTAATAGCGAACAGTCCCGAAGCCTCGGGAACCAAATAAAAACAATAAATAAAAACACATGAAAACATTAAGTTGGATACTTATAGGATTAGGGGGATTGACACAATTTTTAATTCCCGGACAAATCATTCGTCTGGAAAATAAGATAGTTTTTGGATTTCCCTTACAATTTGGGGTAAGTCTTTTAGGATATGCCTGCGCGGTTTTAGGTTTCATATTGCTTTATTTTGCTTGGTTTAAGGAATACGCAAAAAAAATAGATAATAGTTTATAATTATGAGTCCAATTATTTTTTTATTGATCATTTTAGCTCTTTACCTTGGTTTTCTCAAAGTAATTAGTTTTTACGCGTATAAAAAATCATCAAATAATACAGAAGATTACTTCTTATCAGCCCGTGATGTTGGTGTAATTGCATTAATAGGAACTGTAGCTGCAAGTTTATTCTCTACAGGTACTGTAGTGGCTGCACCTTCTGAATTTTACAGCAAAGGAGTAGGTTTTATGTGGATTTTTGTATGTGTCTTTGTACCTATCCACATCATGTTTTTAGGTGTTAAATTCTGGAAACTCGGACAAGTAAAACATTTTGTTACACCGGGTGATCTGATGGGCGATTTTTATAAAAGCACAACCGTAAGTAGACTTGTTGGATTTTTAGGCTTAGCCGGAATGATTCCCTATTCGGCAGCACAACTGGTAGCAGTTGGTAAAACTTTTGAAGTCATTACTGATAGTCTTGTTTCATACGAGATTGGCATCACAATAATCTGTTTAGCAATGGCTTTGTATCTTTATTATGGAGGTTCTAGGGCTGTAGTTTGGACAGATATGATTCAAGGTGTATTACTTACAGTTTTATTAGTGGTAACCGCCTGTTTAGTAGTTTATTGGTCAGGTGGTTGGAATGAAATGATTAATAATGCCTTCGATAAAAAACCATCGAACTTTGTTTTTACACCTTCCGTTAAATATTTTGAGGTCTACATCAATCAAGTATCCTGGTTTTTTCTACCTTATGTATGGCAACGCATGTATATGTCAAGAAATGCCAAAGCCCTTGCAAAAGTAGCCTTAGCAATCTCTATGCTGTTTTTTATATTATTTCTTGTTACTTGGGTAATTGGAAACAGCACTTTCACACTGTTACCAAATGGTTTTCAAGACGGAGATTTTATATTAGGAGCCATGTTTAAAAAATATGCGCCCTATTTTGGTGCGTTTGTTATCGTTGCAGTTTTTTCTGCCGGCATGTCAACTGTTGATAGTCAGTTACTTTCTTCGGGATCACTAATAACTTATGATTTTAAAAAATCACGTTCACCAAAAAAAAGTAACAATTTTGTATTGGGAAGAAATTTTACCTTAGGATTATTAGCATTTATTTATGTTTGGAGTCTTTTTCTAAAAACTACATCAGTATATTCACTTATTTTGATGAGCTCATCCATGGCAGTTATTCTTATTCCGGCAGTTATAGGAATATTCTATTGGAAAAGATCTACAACGCAAGGAGCCGTCGCTTCAATTGTGGTAGGGATGCTTATTTTTTTTACTAAAACATTTACCCCTTTAGAAGCAGTTTTTTTGGAAACTATTGGTACAGTTTCATGGACATTGATGTTCACATTAGTTACTTACATTAGCGTATGTTTATTAACAGATCATGCAAAACTAGATGATAAAAGATCAGAGTATAATCAAATTTTAAAAGTGCCGAAATAATTATTAAAATAAAATAAAATGAGTGAATTAAAGAAATATAAAATGCACATAAACGGAAAGTGGGAAGAAGCATCTTCAAATACTTTTTTTGAAAGTGAAAACCCATTTACCGGTAAACCATGGGCACTGATTCCTAATGGAAATTCAGAGGATGTTGATAAAGCAGTTCAAGCTGCTCATCATGCTTTTCGTGATGGTGAGTGGTCAAAACTAACTGCAACCCAAAGAGGTCGTTTGCTTTACCGGTTAGGAGATTTGATTCAGGCAAAAGGAGATGCTTTGGCGCAAACTGAAGTGAGAGATAACGGAAAGCTTATTGCAGAAATGTCTGCCCAACTAAAATATATGCCACAATGGTATTATTATTTCGGTGGTTTAGCAGATAAAATTGAAGGATCTGTACTTCCTACTGATAAAACAGGGATGTTTAATTATACAGTTAAAGAACCATTAGGTGTTGTGGCGCTGATCACACCTTGGAATTCTCCACTGAATTTGACAACATGGAAACTTGCTCCCGCATTGGCAGCAGGCAATACCATCGTGATTAAACCATCTGAATTTACTTCTGCCTCAATATTAGAAATGGCAGAATTATTTGAAGAAGCAGGATTCCCTCCTGGTGTTATCAATGTTGTTACCGGATATGGAAAAGAAGTAGGGCAACCACTTGTCGAGCATCCTTTGGTTTCAAAAGTAGCTTTTACAGGTAGTGAAAACGGAGGTATTGCTGTATATCAAGCAGCTGCGAAAAAATTGATTCCTGTTTCTTTAGAGTTAGGAGGCAAATCGCCAAATATTATCTTTGAAGATGCCAATTTAGAAAGTGCAATGCTCGGAGCCATATCAGGTATTTTTGCTGCTACAGGTCAGACCTGTATTGCAGGATCTAGGTTACTGGTTCAAAAAAGTGTACATGATGAACTATTAGATAAATTGGTAAGTTTTGCAGCAACCGCAAAAATGGGAGACCCATCAAAGATGGAAACACAAGTCGGTCCTATCACAACAGTTCCTCAATATCAAAAAATACTAGACTACATTGATATTGCCAAAAAAGAAGGTGCAGAATGCGTCTTGGGTGGACAGGCAGCTAGACAGTCAGAGTTTGCAAATGGACGATTTATTAAACCTACTATTTTTTCTGGTGTAAATAATAAAATGCGAATAGCACAGGAAGAAGTTTTCGGACCGGTACTCAGTGTAATCCCTTTCGAAGATGAAGAGGAAGCTATTCAAATTGCTAATGATTCCGTTTATGGTCTTGCTTCGGGTATCTGGACACAAAATATGAACCGTGCACTTCGGGTATCCTCAAAAATGCAATCAGGTACAGTTTGGGTTAATACTTATCGTGCTTTTAGTTTTATGTCGCCATTTGGAGGCTATAAACGATCTGGATTCGGGAGAGAAAGTGGACAAGAAGCTATTCAAGATTTCCTTCAAACCAAGAGCATCTGGATCAATACCTCAGAAGAAACATCCAATCCATTTATTATTAAATAGAAATGAAAAATATAAGATATATATACCTATTACTTTTATTACTTGTCTTTGTTAATTTTAAATCACCAGAGTCAGATAAAGACCATCTTACCAGACGAGCAACTGAATGGATAGCCTTGCTTGAAAGTGTAAAAAAAGATAAAAACAGATCTGACCTTTTAAAAGTACTTAAGTTTTTTATTGTTCCTTCGAAGAATAATGCAAATACTGCTGACTTTTATTACGATCACTGGAAGTTAAAACCTGATTTAAAGTTCTTTAAAGTGGAAAAAGTGGAAATTATAGCTTCTACTGCGAAGGTTTACTATTTTTACAAATGGATTAAGAAAGATGGCTCAAGTATTGAAAAAGAAAGGGAAACACTCGATTTTATTAAAATAGATGGAGAGTGGTATCGCAACCGTGAAATAGTACCTAAAACAATGAACAATTAATATTAAAAGACAAAAAATTAAATTTATCACTAAAGTCTCGTGAAAGATTCTTAAAAATCAAACGCTTAATCAAATGAAAACAAACAGCCTTAAACACTTACTTACCCTTGTTGCAATTACACTAATGGTTTCGTGCAATACACAAACCACTTCTTCTGAAAAACCTAAGCAAACCGCATCAAAACTGGAATATCTCAAAAGTATCAAAAAAATTGATGCACACATGCATATCAGAAGCGATCAGCAATACCTGATTGATTTTATGGATGAGTGGAATTTCAAATTCAATACAGTGTGCATCCCAGGTTCAACCCCAAAAACGTTACAAGCCCAAAGAGATACTGCAACTTTGCTATTCAAGAACAAGCCAAGATATTACGCATGGATTACAGGTGTAGATATGACTGGGTTTACAGAACCTGGTTGGGCTGAAGCATCAATAGAAAAGCTAAAAATAGACTTTAAAAACGGTGCCATTGGTGTAAAAGTAAATAAGATAGTGGGTATGAGTTTAAAATTACCTAACGGTGAATATCTGCAAATTGACGATCCATTATTCACCCCTATTTTCAATTATATAGCAGACGAAGACAAAACCCTTTTGGCACATGTAGGCGAGCCTATTCATGCTTGGATGCCTACTTACTTTACCAAAGAAGGAGTGGGCAGAAACTATTGGGCAAGAAACCCTAAATACAGTTTTTGGGATAAGCCAGAGTTGCCTTCTTACAGCGACATCATGGCGGCAAGAGATCATGTGATTGAGCGTCATCCTGACCTTAGATTTGTTGGTGCGCATTTGGGAGGTATGGAGTTTGATGTAGACGAAATCATTACCAGATTCGAACGCTACCCAAACTTTGCTGTAGAACTAGGGGGTCGAACTAGATACTTAATGTGGCAGGCAAGAGGAAAGGTACAAGACTTTTTTAACCGATACCAAGATAGAATAATGTATGGTACCGATAGAGGGTCTCTTACTACCATGAATGCAGAACAAAAGGAAAGCTTGAGCAATGGAATACGCTTTAGAAATGATTTGTTTTTAAGATACTACACCACTAGTGATGATATTCCTTGGGGGAATATTATAAGTAGCGATAAACCTAAACCTAAACCTACTTACACCGTAAAAGGAGTTGATTTACCCAAAGAAATTTTGGATAAATTTTTCTATAAAAACGCAGTAAAATGGTTTCCAGGAATAGATAAAGAATACAAGTAATTCAACTTGCCATTAATGGAGTAAATTAGAATATAATAAAGATGAAAAATAAAATTACAGCATTACTAACTTTGGCGCTACTTGCTTTAGCAGTATCTTGTAATAAACAAAATACAAAAAAGGATAATGTAGGAGAACTATCTTCAGAAAACACATCCAATCTGGAGTATGTTAAAAGCATTAAAAAAATTGACATCCATACCCATGTCAGAAGTGAGCAACAATACTTGATCAACTTTATGGATAAGTATAATTATAAGTACTGTGCTATTGTCAATATTGGTGGGTCAAACCATAATACGCTTCAATCGCAGATAGATACCGCTAAAATGCTGTATAATAAGTATCCACGTTATTATGGCTGGATTACCACTTTTGACATATCAAAAAGAGAAGAATCTGGGTGGACAAATGCAGTTATTTCACAATTAAAAGATGATTTTAACAATGGAGCGGTCGGGGTAAAAATCTGGAAAACAGTAGGAATGGAGTTTAAAAAAGAGAATGGAGAATATTTACAGCTAGATGATCCAATATTTATTCCAATTTTTGAATTTATGGCACAAGAAGGCAAAACACTTTTGCTCCACATGGGTGAACCAATTCATGCATGGATGCCAACTTATACAACCAAAGAAGGAATCGGAAGAAATTATTGGGCGAAGCGCCCTGAATATAGTTTTTGGGATAAACCGGATTTGCCTTCATATAGTGATATTATGGCTGCTCGTGATCATGTACTACAGAAACATCCCAACCTTAAAATTGTAGGCGCACATTTGGGCAGTCTTGAATTTGATGTAGATGAAATAATAACCAGACTAGAGCTATATCCCAATTTTGCTGTAGAAATTGGTGGCAGAACGCGCTATTTTATGTGGCAGGCAAATGGCAAAGTACGAGATTTCTTTATCCGTTATCAAGATAGGATCATGTATGGTACTGACAGAGGAGCCAGTTCTAATATGACGCCAGAGCAAATTAAAAATACACTAGAAGGTATATTGTACCGTAACGATCTCTTTTTGAGGTATTACGCTACAGATAACGAAATACCATGGGGCAATATTATTTCTAGTGACAGACCAATTCCCGAATCATCATATACCGTAACAGGAATCAACTTGTCTAAAAATGTTTTGGATAAAGTATTTTACAAAAATGCTGTAAACTGGTTTCCTGGTATAGATAAAGATTATAAATAAATTTTAATTAATAAAAAATGAAAAATATAAATACCACATTAACCATATTGCTTCTTGTCTTGGTAGTTTCTTGTAACACACAAACTACAACTAAGGAAAATACGGTAGAAAAATCAGACGAAAACACCTCTAATCTGGCATACCTAAAAAGTATAAAAAAAATTGATGTACACATGCATATTAAAAGTGAGCAACAATATTTAATTGACTTTATGGATGAATGGAATTTTAAATTTACAACAGTTTCTACAGTAGCCCCGGGTTACTTAATGCAAGGTCAGATTGATACGGCAAAAGTACTGTTAAATAAATATCCTAGATATTATGCATGGATAACAACTTTTGACCCATCTAATTTTGAAAAGGAAGGCTGGGCAGAAATAGTGATCAAACAACTTAAAGATGATTTTAATAACGGAGCAATAGGTGTTAAAGTATGGAAAGCCATCGGTATGGCATACAAAAAGTCAAATGGTAAATACCTACAGCTTGACGACCCTGTTTTTAATCCGATTTTTGAATTTATAGCAAAAGAAAATAAAACTTTGATTGCCCATATGGGCGAGCCCATTCATGCATGGATGCCCACATATACTACTAAAGAAGGTGTAGGTAGAAACTATTGGGCCAAACGTCCGGAATATAGTTTTTGGGATAAACCGGATTTACCCTCATATAGTGATATTTTGGCTGCCCGCGACCATGTGATAGAAAGAAATCCAAATCTTAGAATAGTTGGAGCGCATTTAGGTAGTATGGAATTTGATGTGGATGAAATTATAACTAGGTTAGAGAAGTACCCCAATTTTGCAGTGGAACTAGGTGGTCGAACCCGTTATTTTATGTGGCAAGCAAAAGGTAAAGTGCAAGATTTTTTCAACAGATACCAAGATCGAATTATGTATGGAACTGACAGGGGGTCTGGTATTTCAATGACAGAAGAGGAAAAACAAGATTATAGTGATGGCATCCGATTCAGAAACGATTTATTTTTGAAATATTACGCTACCAGTGATAACATTCCCTGGGGTAATATCATATCCAGTGATAGACCAAAGCCTAATCCCACTTACACTATACAAGGAATCAATTTATCAAAAGAAATTTTAGATAAATTTTTCTATCAAAATGCTATTAAGTGGTTTCCCGGTATAGAAAAAGATTATTAAAAAGTATTTATAAACAGTAAAAACAACAAGTAAAGTTAGTATATTATGTTAAAAAACAGTGTATTTATCGTCTTTATAATCTTAGCAGTTTTAATGTTTTCTTGTCAAGAAAAGAAGAACGGTTCCAAAGATTCGGAGGGTAAAGAGAAAATAGAATTTTCAAAAGATGATAGTCAATTTGTCTTTGAAAATGCGGAAATCAAATTTGAGTTTGATAACCAAATGAGAAGCAACGTATATAGAAAATCTGATAATCAACAATTGTCTATGATTAGCAAAGGAGAATCCCCTCACTTTATTATAATAAATGGAAAACCTGTAAAAGATTTTGTGGTAGATCAAGAGAAGGTTAAAATTTCTGATATAAATACTGAATCAGGCAAAGGGAAAAGACTACAGCTTACCGGAGTATCAGAAGGGCCATTAGGCTCATTGATCGAAAAAACATTATCCATTGATTTATATGAAAAGTTCCCCAATGCAGGACTGGTAAGTGTTCAATATAAAAATGTGAATGCAACTCCATATCTGCGTATCGAAAAGGAGGTAAACAATTCATTTAAGTTAGATGCCTCACTATTGAATTCTAATAATGACAGGCATGCATTTTGGTTAATGCAAGGAGGTGCATATGTTTCTAGACCTGACTGGATTTTTCAGGTAACGGATACACTTTCTTTTAAAAATTATATGGGTCAAGATCATACAACAAGTCATGTTGGTGGAGGGTTACCGGTATTGGATGTTTGGAATAAAGAAACCGGTTTTTTTATAGGAAGTATAAGAGATAAACCAACCTCAATTTCTCTTCCTGTTGAAGTAGATAAATCTGGCTTTCTAAATCTCGGAATAGAATATGACAGAGATGTTGTATTTGATAATGTTTACCAATCAATTCCCACTGTAATTGGAGTACATAAAGGAGATTATTTCAACGGATTAACTACTTATGCAAGTATTATGGCAGATCGGGGATTTGAAATGCTTAAAGTAGAAGAATCAGATCCTGTATATGGAGCTATTTGGTGTGGTTGGGGCTTAGGACCTGATTTTACACAAAAGCAGATGACCGGTATGATTCCAACCCTTGATGAACTTAATTTTAATACGGTTACCGTTGATGACGGCTGGTTTGAAAGTTATGGTGATTTCGTACCAAAGCCTTCCATATTTCCTAATGGTGATGAAGATGTTACTAAGTTTACTTCCAAATTTAAAGAGCAAGGTTATCCAATAAAATTATGGTTTACTCCGGGTGTTGGCGGTTCAATTACGATGAAAGAACATCCGGAGTGGTTTATTAGAGATTTAAATGGAAAGATGGTAACCATAGGTCGATATGGAAAAGGTAGAACAGCTGCATTTCTTTGCCCTGCCCTACCTCAAGTACAAGATTATTATAAGCAACTTGTAGCATTGGTCATAAAAAAATGGGGGTTTGATGGATTTAAAATGGATTTCGAATTTATCAATGGAGTAGACAAATGTTACGCAGCAGATCATAAACATGCTGCACCCGAAGAGTCATTTGAAGCATTACCGGAACTTTATAAAATAATAAGTGACGAAAGTAGAAAGATAAAACCCAAAGTAATTCTTGAGATGTGCCCTTGTGGTATGTTCCCTTCTTTTTACAAAATGCCTTATACTAATCAACCGGTAGCTTCAGATCCTAAAAGCACCTGGCAAATACGTCATAGAGGTAAAACCATTAAAGCCCTTATGGGATCACGTACCGCTTACTATGGCGACCATATAGAGCGGTTTTACGATAATAATAATTTTGCCTCTATGCTTGGTGTTGGAGGTATTCCGGGATCAAAATTTGTTGCTATTGAAACAGACGATGGTTTTCTTGGAAAAAAATACCCTGTGTATTTAGATGCTGGAAGACGGGAAAACTTTGAAATCTGGCTAAAGGTATATAAAGACAATAGACTTGCTTCTGGCGAATATCTAAATTTATACGACATAGCTTACGATAAACCGGAAGCCCATGTAGTAAGAAAAAATGGCACACTCTATTATGCGTTTTATGCAGATGAATGGAATGGAGAAGTTGAGTTTAGAGGCTTGGCTAATAAAGAATATGTCATTATGGATTATGTGAATGATAAGCAAATAGGAAAAATAAAAGGTGAGGGTAAGTTGAAAATAGAATTTACTGACTACTTATTGGTAAAGGCAGTTCTGGCTGAATAGTAATCTTTTCGGTTCTAATAAAGTTTAACAGAATTATTACATAATTTTATATAAATAGTATTTACATGAAAAATAATAAAAACAAACACATGAAAAAGTTTATATTAATGTTTGTCGGTTTCTGTTTAATGAGCCATTCAAGCTTAATCGGGCAGAATTATATTAAGGCAGAAAACCTTAAATGGAATGAGATAACCTTAAATGAAAAACATTGGCAATTCGAAGATAGCTTTGAAATAATTGACCTAAACAATGATTCATCAATAAAAATAGAGGGAAAATCTGTGTCAAAAATAAAACTTAAAGGTAACTTTTCTGTGAAAATTAAGTTCAAAGATGCATCCTGGCCTACCATTCTTTTTAATAAAAATGATTCCGCTACTTATGAAGAGGTTTATTTACGGATTTTTAGATCTGGAATGCCAGAGGCAATTCAATATATTCCGGTTTTGAAAGGGTTTGCTCCCTGGCGGATTTATGGTTTTGAACAAGCGGTTGCAAAATATAATTCCGGATGGAATACTTGCAGGGTTGACGTTGTTAATGGTTCTGCCTATGTTTTTATTAATGATGAAAAAGAACCTTCACTTACTATGAAGCAATTGAGACACAATGCAGAAGGAGGTTATGTTGGTTTTGGAACTCTTTACGGTTCTGCCACAATTAGTTATTTTAAGTACGCAAAAATTGATTCTGAAATAAAAATTAACCTTCCGAAAGATAAGGAAATTATAAGTGAATGGAAAGTCAGTCAGGCGTTTAGCCTCTCTCAAGAAGCTTTGAATATCGGGCAGAGTTTGGAAAAGTTCAGTTATCCGAAAGAGAAGAAATTGAATACTGTTTTATGGGAAGATATTAAAACTGAATATGACGGTATCTTGAATATTTCTAAATATAGAGAGAATAAAGATTCAAAAGGCAATGCTAATTATATTTATGCAAAATCAATAATATCAACGGAAACAGAAAAAACAGTAAAATTAACATTCGGATATTGTGATTTTGCGGTAATTTATCTAAATGGTGAATTTGTTTATTCAGGATTTATTCCCCTAAAAAGCAAAAATGATTTTTTAAGGGCAAAAATGGACAATCAAATTCAACTTGATTTGATTTCCGGTGAAAACGAATTATTAATTATTTCATCCGGATATGATAATAGGAAGGAAGATGGTGGCTGGGGAATATTTGCAAAAATAGAATAACCGGTTGGGACTGCATTATAGTAGTATTATTAACGTGTTACAGAAATAATCATGAAGAATTTAAATTTTAACAACAAAGCCATAGCCCTACTACTTTTAAGAGTGTTTATTGGCTGGCATTTATTGTATGAAGGATTGACAAAATTGATAGATCCAAATTGGAGTTCAGTTGGATTCTTAAAAGCATCTCAAGGTCCATTTTCAGGGGTTTTCGTTTCTATAGCAAAAAACAAAATGATGTTGGGTATTGCAGATTCATTAAATGAATGGGGCTTGACTTTAATTGGTCTACTACTCATTTTAGGGCTGTTTACACGTATTTCAGCGTATGCAGGTATGTTTTTATTACTTACATATTACTTATGTGTTCCTCCATTGGTCGGTTTAGAATACAATGTGCCTTCAGAGGGTAATTATTTGATGGTTAACAAAACCTTGATAGAGGCAACAACATTGTTTGTACTAGCTTTGTTTGCTTCAGAAAATTATTTGGGACTTGATCTTTTAATGAAGCGGAAAGGCTCTATTAATAATTAGACATATAAATCATAATATTATGAAACGAGCATGCCAAAAAGTTTAACACCCAAAGAAATGACTAATAGCGAACGGCATGTGACCGAATTATTAAATATAATAGACACATGAAAGATAAAGATAAAACACAACCAAAAGAAGATAACAATAGTAAATTTAGGACAGACAGAAGAACTCTTTTTAAAGCATTGGCTTCAGTACCGTTTATTGCTGCTTTTGGTTTCCAATGGAGTAAGATGGCTGAATATAAAAGTAAAAAGCTGGATAACCATAATAGAATTTTAAAAGAACTAGGATTAGCTGAGCAAAAATCTTCCTCAATAGTACCTCCATCTACCAGCAAACAGGATCATATTCGTATAGGTGTTATAGGATGTGGTGAAAGAGCGTTACGGATTTTGAGAGCAGCAGGCTTTATTTGGGAAGAAAAACTAAGGGATTTAAAAGCCGAAAATAATATTTCTGCTATTGAGCAATGGTTAGACCAGGAAGATTTTAATATCTCTATTACAGGTATCTGTGATGTTTTCGATATGCGGGCTGAAGCAGCCGTTGCCCAATCTAAAAATAGCCTTCAGGCAGTAAGAGAATCTAAGTCTATACCGGGAGCAAAACGTTATAAACATTACCATGAACTGCTGGAAAGCAAAGATATTGATGCGGTAATTATTGCCACGCCCGATCATCACCATGCACAAATGACCATAGATGCCATTCAGGCCGGTAAGCATGTGTATTGCGAAAAAAGCCTGACTCGTACCGAAGAGGAGGTTTATAAGGTTTATGATGTAGTTAAAAACAGCAATTTGGTTTTTCAATTAGGTCATCAAGTACGACAGAACCCGATTTATACCCAGGCACGTGACTTAGTCCGCAAAGGAGCTTTAGGGCATATCAATTTGGTAGAGTGTACATCTAATAGAAATAGCCCGCATGGTGCTTGGCTAAGAGATACCAAAAATGGTAAACCAAAGCCGGGAAGCACTAAAAATATTGATTGGCAACAATGGCTTGGTCCAAGTCCGGAAGCACCTTTTAGTATCGACAGGTATTATAACTGGACCAAATATTGGGATTATGCCAATGGTATAGGTGGGCAGCTGTTTTCACATGAATTCGATGCAGTGAACGGTATTTTAGAATGTGGTATTCCTAAAACATGTATGGCAACTGGGGGCATTTACCATTACAAAGATGGTAGAGATATTCCCGATGTATTTCAGGCGGTTTATGAATATCCTGATAGGGAAATGACTTTACTTTATAGTGCTACATTAATGAATAGCCGTTCACGAGGCAGGGTTTTTATGGGTAGTGATGCATCTCTTGAAATAGGCGGAGATTTAAAACTTACGGCAGATGCTAAGTCTGTCAAGTACAAAGATGAACTCAAATCAGGGTTGATTAATGATGAACAACCCATGTTATCCTTAACATCTAATTCAGATATTGATGCAATTTCTTCTGCTACTGCAAAATACTATGCCGGTAGAGGTTTGACAGATGTTGTTATTAATGGAAAAAAAGTTGATGTTACACATTTACATATAAAAGAATGGCTCAATGCTATTCGACATGGAACACCCGTCAGTTGTGGAATAGAAGTGAGCTTTGAAGAAGCCATTACCGTAATAATGAGTACCATATCATACCGTGAAAAACGTATGGTAGAATGGGACCCCATAAAACGAAGAATAGTATAAAAGTCTAAACCCAAAGAGAGATAGTTATAAAATATCTTTAACTAGTAAATAAAATAATGAAAACAACGAATGTATCAAGGAGAAAATTTCTAACCACAACAGCTGTTGCAGCAGCCGGAACATTGCTTGCAAATCCTGTATTGGCAAATATTATTCAGCAAAAAGGAAAGTTAAGAGTGGCGTTGGTGGGAACCGGTGTAAGAGGTATTAATTTCTGGGGAAAGAGACTTAAAGAACAATATAATAATGTAGTGGAGTTCGTAGGTCTTTGCGATATCAATGCTGGTCGCCTTGCGTATGCGAAGGAATATATTGGGACAGATTGTACGACATATCTGGATTTTGATGAAATGTTAAAAAAGTCAAAACCGGATTTGCTCATGGTTGCCACAGTAGACTCTACTCATGATGAATTCATTATCAAAGGGTTAAATCAAAATATTTCGGTATTCTCCGAAAAACCAATGACCACAGATGAGAAAAAATGTCAAGCTATTTTGGATGCTGAAAGGAACAGTGAAAAAGATCTGATTATCGGATTTAATTATAGATATAATCCTCACTATACCAAACTCAGAGAAATGTTGGCTGAAAATAGTGTTGGAAAAATTACCTCAGTTGACTTTCATTGGTACCTCAATATATATCATGGAGCTTCCTACTTTAGAAGGTGGCATGGCTACAAAGACAAAGGAGGTTCGTTGTGGGTACATAAGGCCACACATCATTTTGATTTACTGAATTGGTGGTTAGACTCCGATCCGGTAGAAGTCAAGGCTTATGGCGAGTTGGAGCATTATGGTAAGAATAATAGCTTTAGAGGAGAAAATTGCAGAAGCTGTGAGCACAAGAAATCTTGTAAATTCTATTGGGACATGACCAAAGAAGATTCCGATATGAAATTATATGCAGATAATGAAAAGTATGATGGATATGTAAGGGATAGCTGTGTTTTTAGGAAAGATATAGATATCTATGATAAAATGTCAGCACAAATCAAATATGCCAATGGTGTTATGGTCAATTATTCGCTTACCACCTACTCACCGTATGAAGGTATGCGTATAGCATTCAATGGGTTCGATGGACGTATAGATGCTTGGGATGGCATTCCATGGGAAAAGGAAACCAAGGGTAAGCAAAGCGAACTGCACATTCAAGAGATGGCTCAGGATGATGATGCTATGGATTTTGAGGAAATCTATATGACGAAAAATTTTGAGGAGTACGAGCAGATTAAGGTACTACGAGAAAGGCGAGGACATGGAGGAGGAGACAAGCGACTTCAAAATAGAATTTTTGTGGATCCCAATGATCCAGACCTACTTAAACATGGAGCTGGTTCAAGAGACGGTGCAATGTCTATATTGATTGGTATTGCTGCCAGAAAGAGTATTGAGGAGAATCGTACGGTTAGGATTGAGGAACTTACGGACTTGAAAACGTATGCTGTTAGACCATAATTAGAGCACTATCTCATAAACTTACACAGTTTATGAGATAGTGCTATCATAAATTTTGCAAAGCCCCCGAATGCGAATTGTACAGTTTCAATATTTGTTCAGTTAATTTATTTGCTTCAGAATCTGCACCTTGTCCTTTGTAACCGAGTGCCATAAGGTAGAGGCAATGGATCTTGTTCCTTTGGCTCAAATCTTCTTTCCAAATTAACATATCAGGCAACGATATGGCAAAATAATCCATTTTTACTTCATCATCCAAGTGCTTTTTTCCATAATCGATAAGTAATTCAAACTTCTTCATGGCTTCTTCTTTCTTATTGAGTTTTATCAATGCCAGCCCTTGGTAAAAAATAGTATCAGGTTTTTGGTCATTATAAAACCAAGCAGCTGTTGGTTCGCTAAGCCCGGCAGCAGCAGACTCTAATGCCATTTTTGCTTGTTCCTCATTCCCCGCTCCAAGATGGGCAACACCGCTCCAATAGTCTAATTCGTTTTCTTGAGCTACAATTAATTTGCCTTCGCCCAAATTATGTGGGTACGATTTTGCACACTGAAGAAGGGCTATTGCTTCAGAAAAGTTTTCATCTTCGATGGCCTCCTTAGCCAGTCCTGTAAGGCTCTGTACATAAGCTGTTGTGACTTTTCCTTCGCCTCCTTCCCAAGGATGAAACTGCCTTGCCATAATGATATTGTACGCTTTTTGATACGCTTTGAGGTGCAGGTATAGCGAAGCCCTCTCCAGATATAAATCATCTCGTTGGTTTACCAATACTATATACTTTTCTAGAAAATCAAGACGGAATTGCATCGGTTTTTGAAACTTTTTGTACAACTGATCCAGTTCCATAAGAATACGCGAATCCTTTTTGTTAAGGTCAAACGCTTTTTCCATAGAAGAAAGTGCCAAAGCAGATTCATTGGATTTGTTGTAATAGGAAAGCGCAAGATTTCTAAATACTGTTGGAAAACTATCATCTTGTTTAGCTGACTGAACCCAACAATTTTGGGCATCCTCATATTGTCGGGCATTGTACCAAAAATTACCTAAATAATACGGTGCTTTAGATCCTTTAGGATTCAGTGATTTTGCTAGTGTAAGGGTAAGTACAGATTCTATTCGGTTTGGAAAACAATAATTCGGGCTGCAACGTTCAGCTTTTTTAATTGCTATCATAGCACTTTTAGAGTCTCCTGATTTTGATAATATGTAACCTTTATAGTAATATGCCATTGGGTAAACGGATTCTTGCTGGGCAATACCTAAATCTAATAAATCAAGAGCCTCCTGGTATAATCCTGCCCAAGCATAGTCCCAGGCTATTTCAATATATGTATGAATATTTCTACGGGAGAGTTTTTTCAATTGGAGCAAAGCGGATTCGTCTCCCAAGAGATATTGTTCATACAGTATCCCAAAGTTAAAACCATCCAGTTTCAATGATTCTTCTGCTAAAGTTATTGCTTCTTTTTTTGCTTCTGTCTTGCGCAATATGGCCACTTTGAGGTGACGCGATTTGTGATTGTGCCAGTTTCGCACCAATGAGCGATCTATCGTGTCTAAGGCTGAAATCCAGTCTTGTCTTGATATGTCAATCTGCGCGATGTGAAAATATCCACAGTCCATAAATGCGGCATTCCAAACCGATTTATAAAATGCATCATAAGCTTCTTGGTCTTTACCTTGAAAACGCAAGGCAAGCCCAAGGTTGAAAAGTGGTTCTCCGTCATAAGGGTTTGGGTTTCGTTGGATCTGTTTTTGGAATGCCTTTCGAAAATGCTTTTCGGCTCGAGCAAATTTCCCTCTTCTAAAAAACCACATGCCCAATGCATTATTATTTCGAATATCTTCGGGGTCACGTGCCAACGCTTCCTTATAATAATCAGTCGAGTCGTAGGTTGCATGCCTGTATTGATCGAGGTGCAAACCATTCAAATACAGTTCTTCGTTGGTCGCAATATCTTTTGGCTCTTTTGCGGGTTTTGCAGCTTCAGGTGCAGGCTCAAATTCTGCTTTCTCAGGCGACCAAGAAATAAGCAATTTTCCATTTGCATTTATTACTTCCACCAAGTATGCTGTTAACTTGATAGATGAATCGATCTTTACTTCTTTGCTAAAAGAAACTTCTGGGTTAAAATCGAATTGTTCTTCAAAGATGATGATGTCTTTGACAGATAAACGAACGGTCGAATTTGGAAAAATACCAGTAGAAAAAGCTTTAATCGATGCTATTTCTCCATTAAATTCAAGATTAACCATGGCATCTTTCGAAGCGTTTTTCACCATTCCTAAATCTCTGTAGGGCATGAAATACTGGCGAAATGATTTTTCTTCATAAGGCATGATCCAGGAAAAATCAGGCTGGTTGTCTGTATAAACTCCACACATCAGTTCGATGTATGGACCATTGTGGTCGGTAAGGTTTCTATCCCATGCCTGCCCAAAGTTGCCATTTCCCCAAGTCCATTGTTTTTTGCCCGGTGATACATGATGATTTGCTACATGTAATAAACCTCCTTTAGAATCATGCTCATACCCACCTACAAAATTGTAATCAGACTTAACAGCCATGAATGATGTAGGTACCGGAATGTTTTTGTATTTGGATATATCTACTCCTTTCGAATAGTCCACTTTGTAATATGTGCCCGTGGCAATAGGGAAATTGGAAACATCTCTTTTACCATGATCAAATACCGAATGTACATCTGGTGGAAAAACGGACTGGTAATGATCATTTACTGCAACAGCGGGATTTGCCCACCACAAAAAGGATTGTGGTTGTGAAGTGCGATTAAAAAATCTAACTTTTATTTCGAGATATGATTTATCAGGGTACAGGGTAAAACCAGCCATTCCTTTGGTTCGGGACATACGTTCTATTTCACTGCACCATATTGTTTTACTACCGTCTTCATTATGCTCAATTTTAAAATCAACAGGATCATAAGTTCCTGGACGATGATGCTGTGGCCAGTTAAACTCAATTCCTCCTGAAATCCATGGACCGGTAAGTCCAACCAAAGCAGGTTTGATCACTTCATTGTAATAGACAAAATGCCGTTGTTTAATTTTGTCATAAGCCATCTGTACCCTTCCTCCTAATTCGGGTAATATCATTATTTTGACAAAATCATTTTCCAAATAGCAGGCTTGCCATTCTTTATCAACTTTTTCATCAGATATTTTTTCAATCACAGGAAATGGATATACAACACCGCTACTACCTTGATACACCCTTTTTTCCAGAAAAATTGGATTTTTTTCCGGTTCACCTATTTCGTAAGTTGGAATAACAACTTTTTCTTCCCAAATTTTTACATTCATTTTATATGAGGTATTAAATATTATATCAATAGATTTTTGACTTGACGGATACTTAAAATTATTTTTGGATTAAATCTATAATAGCAAGTTTTTCATAGTTTAGACCAATTCATTTTCAATCTCCTCCAAGCTTTTCCCTTTTGTTTCAGGGAGTTTTTGGTATATATAAATAAGACCTGCTAGGCATATGATGCCATAAAGCCAGAAGGTGCCAGATGCCCCCAATGCCTGATTTAAAAAGGGAAAAGTATAGGTGAGCAAGAAACAAGCAGACCATAAAAAGAAAGTGGCCACTGCCATGGCTGCGCCACGAATTTTATTTGGATAAATTTCAGATAACACTACCCAGGTAATCGGACCAAGTGACATTGCATAACAAGCAATCGCTGTTAAGATCAATACAAATAACAGTGTGCCAGAAAGCTGAAAATAGTACACAGCTCCAATGATGGCATATATCCCAGCTAATCCTCCTGCGCCCATCAACATTAATGCTCTTCTACCCAAGCGGTCAACCGTGTAGATCGCTACAAAAGTGAAGAACAGATTCACACTTCCTGTAATTACAATATTGAAAAGTATATCTGAAACGCCAAAGCCAGCTGCTCTAAACACCTCATCAGCGTAATTAAAAATTACATTGATACCAGACCATTGCTGAAATACAGACAGCACTATGCCTATGATCAACACTTTTCTCAAGCCAGGCTTAAGCAATTCCCTAAAACCTACTTTCTTGATACCCTCACTCAAAGTCGATTTGATGCTATCTAATTCCGTATGAGCATATTCGTCTCCCCCGATCTTTTTCAACACATGCTCTGCCTTGTCATCAATGTTGTTTTTTACCAACCATCTAGGGCTCTCAGGGACAAAAAACATCAATACGAAGAACAGAAAAGCTGGGATTACCTCCACCCAAAACATCCATCTCCACCCCATTTGTCCATTCCATGAAGCTAATATTTCTGCATTGGTGGTATCAGGTGGTACATACTCTGCTATCTGCCAGTTGATGAGTTGGGCAGCCAAAACACCGATTACGATGGTTAATTGATTGAGAGAAACAAATCTACCACGCATTTTTGCGGGAGATATTTCTGCAATGTACATAGGAGAAAGATTGGAAGCCAGCCCTATACCTACACCTCCCAATATTCGGTAGAATATGAAAAAATTAAAGCTATCCGAAGCACCAGTACCAATGGCTGACAAAATAAACAGAAAGGCCGAAAATATCAATAAGCGTTTACGACCATACTTGTCGCTGAGCATGCCCGACAAAACAGATCCCAACAAACAACCGATCAATGCACAACTCATGGCCCAGCCTTGTAAGTTGGCTGAATGAGAAATATCGAAAAACTGCTCGTAAAAAATCTTTGCACCACCGATAACGACCCAGTCATAGCCGAACAATAGCCCTCCCAATGCTGACACCATGGCAATGGAGAAAATGTATTTTATGTTGAATTTATTCATCTTTTATTATAATTATTTATGAACCACCTGCTTAGCTGGTGGTGATGTTCTTTTGGCTTTGCCTATTTTTTCAGACCTGTTAGGTTTTCAAAACCTGACAGGTCTTTGGGTTGGTTTATAACCTTGTTGCTCATTGCCCCTTTTAGGGGTTTTCTAAAGCCACCTTCTTAGAAGGTGTAATTTTTACTATAATTATTTAAGAACTATGTACTCAATTTTTGTTATGGTAAAGTAAACATGAAAAATATTCTTATAAAATGGAGATTATTTCGAATTTGATGGATTATCTTATTATTTTTGCAATCAAAACACCAAGATGAAAAAAAGAGAAGGGTTTAAGGGGCAGCGTACTATTGTATTACCAGAATTTATTATCGAAGATATACGTAATGACCCATTGGGAAGTCAACTCTACCTGACGGATATTGGCTACTATCCAAGAGCTCAGTATCACCACAGATTACGATTAGAAGGGTGTGATCAATATATCCTCATATATTGCACCGAGGGCAAAGGGTGGTTTTCGGTTGAAGGAAAGAGAAATAGGGTAAGTGCCAATCAGTATTTTATTATTCCAAAAGGTTTGTCACATGCTTATGGAAGTGACGAAAAGGAAGCATGGAGTATATACTGGGTTCATTTTTCCGGTGATTTGGCTTTACATTTTTCAGAAATTTCTTGTGATGCCAAATTCATTGTACCATCTAAAGTTTCTCGTATTGAAGACCGGATTCAGCTTTTTGAAGAGATTATTCAAAATCTGGAAATGGGATACAGTCAAGAAAATATTAACTATGCCAATATCTGTCTTTGGCACTTTCTGGCCTCTTTTAAATACATCAGTCAATTCAGGCAAATCAGGAAAATTCGTGAACATAATCTGATCGAAGATACCGTTTTGTTCATGAAAGAAAATCTAGTAAAAAGAATAACACTTGAAGAGTTGTCCACCAATGTAAGACTATCATCTTCGCATTATTCTATGGTCTTCAGAAAAAAAACAGGCAGATCTCCAATGGAATACCTCATGCATCTGCGTATTCAAAAAGCTTGCCAGTTGCTTGACGCAACTGAGTTTCGAATAAAAGAAGTGGCTGTCATGGTAGGTTATGATGATCCCTACTATTTTTCAAGAGTATTTAAAAAGATTATGAACACTTCACCAGCTAGTTATCGCAAAAAACCGAAAGGGTAATTTGTCTGTATTTATTCGAAAAGAATTCCCCTAGGCTCTGCCTCGGGGTTTCCGATTTACCTCTCCTTGGGAGAGGTCGGAACTGCTTTTCGCAGTTCCGGGTGAGGTAGAATACAAAATTTCGGTTTTTGGTCCTAAGACCAAAATGAAACCGGTGAAATACCCCTATGGCTCTGTCTCGGAGATAGTCGGTTTCAAGAATTTTTTTATTTGTAAGCACTAAATTATTACTTTAAAGGCATCTCTAAAACTCCTTCGCATCAATCCCGAATACGGGATCAGAACTTTTCAAAGACAAGGAAAAATTTCGAATATCCTCTTTGGTTTCTTTGATGATCTTTCATAAATCAATTTTTCCATGCATAAAGATACAGAACAATATATACTATTAATATGTCGACAATAGATTATTGGACGCTAGACTCAATATATGTTGATTTTCAATAAGTTAATACGTTTAAAATCCTAAACTATAGCCACCAGTTTAGTATATAAATTATGCTCCTACTTTTTAATTTGCATATATAATTAATATTTTATATTTTTGCATAGTACTACCTAGAGGTATGATAAAAATAAATAAAAATTTAAGCAAACCTAAATATCAACAAATCATCCAATGCATATTGGAGGATATTGATAAAGGGGAATTGAAATTGGGAGATAAAATCCCCTCATTAAATCAATTATGCAAAGAGTTCTCCTTATCTCAGGATACTGTGTTATATGCTTATAACGATTTGAAGGCTAGAGGAATTATTGTGTCAACAGTAGGTAAAGGTTATTTTATTGCTTCAACTACAACTCATGAAAAACATAAAATATTTTTATTATTTGACTCTTTGACCTTGTATAAGGAAAGTCTGTACGATGCTATTTTGGAAAAGTTTAAAAATAAGGGACGCGTTGAAATATTCTTTCATCACAATAATAAAAAAGTGTTTGCAAATCTGATAAAAGAAGCCATAGGTAACTATTCATCTTATGTGATTATACCCATTCTTGAAAAAGATACTAAAAAAGTACTTGAAAACCTTCCTCGAAAAAAAGTGTTCTTATTAGATCAAGGACGTAACTTATTGGGTGATAAATATGCTCATGTCTGTCAACGATTTGAAAAGGATGTTTTTGTGTGTTTAACGAAAAGCTTAAAAGAATTAAAAAAGTATGACACACTTTATATGATTATCCCCGGGAATAAATTGCAATATAAAGAGATTCAGCAAGGGTTTGAACGATTTGCTAAATCGAATAACTTCAACTACGAGCTTCTAAAAAAAATAAATGGACATAAGATAAAAGCGAAAGAAGTTTTTTTGGCAATAAATGATATTGATCTAGTTGAGGTTATAAAAATGGCGAATGAAAATAATTTATCCATCGGAAAAGATGTAGGTATTATCTCTTATAATAAGTCTCCCTTGAAAGAAGTGATGGCCAATGGCATCACCACTATTTCAACTGATTTTGAAGAGATGGGCAAAATAGTATCTGATATGATTTTAAAAAATAAACGAGCAAAAGTTGACAATCAAGTTGAATTTATAAAAGGAGGATCATTATAATATGGAAATAGTGAACACCAAAGTTAATATAAACATTTCAACAGGTACACTTTCTGGAGATGAGGTTTTAAATTCAAAAAAATGTATAAAAAACCTGAAAGGAATTTTTAAAAATGAAAAAGCACGTGAGAGCATAGCAGAAAGTGAATTGGTATATCAGGTGCAAGCCTATATGCCGGTTGAAGAAGGGAAGTCAGGCGGTTTGTTTTTTGGCAACTCTACAATATATCCCGGAAAAGTCGATGGTGAGTACTTTATGACTAGAGGTCATTTTCATGAAAATATTGATACTGCTGAGTACTACTGGTGCATACAAGGTGAAGGTATGCTTATCCTAATGGATGAGGATCGTAATATACGAACTGAAAAAATGCAACCGGGAAGTTTACATTATATCCCTGGAAAAGTAGCACATCGTGTAGCAAATACAGGAAAAGAGAAATTGGTATTCAATGCATGCTGGCCTTCGGATGCAGGGCATAATTATAAAGAGATAAATGAAAATGGCTTTTCAGCACGTTTGTTTGATATTGATGGTACTCCAACTTTAATAGCTGAATGATGGAAACTGTAACAATAGACTTGGGAGGTACTCATATAAAAATGGGATTAATTGTGAATAATCAAACTCTTGATACTGAAACTATTCTATCTCATTCAGAAAATGATTTTTCATTAACCATGAACAGGGTTAGTGGATGTATCAATGTCTTATTAGAAAGAAATAAGCTAAGACCGGCTCAGATAGCCGGAATTGGTATTTCTATCCCGGGTATAGTAGATGTAACCCAAAATAAAGTACTGTCAATTAATAAAAAACATGAGGCTGCCACGCAATTTGATTTTAATCAATGGTCTCAAAAGATCGGTATTCCAAAATTAGTAATGGAAAACGATGCCAGGTCAGCACTGGTTGGCGAGCGGCAATACGGAGCCGGTAAAAGATGTGACAATATAGTAATGATTACGCTGGGAACCGGAATTGGCGGGGCTGCTTTAATAAATGGCAAACTCCTTTATGGAAAACATTATCAGGCAGGATGTCTGGGAGGGCACTTTATCATTAATTATCATGGAGATGAATGCTCTTGTGGTAATATAGGTTGCGTAGAGTCTGAGGCATCTTCTTGGAAATTGCCTGAGTTAATTAAGAATCATCCTTTATATGCGAATTCAGGCTGGGTCACAGAGGAGGAATTAGATTTTGAAAAATTAATTGACAAATACAGAAAAAATGATAGTCTCGCCATTGATATAACTCATAATTGCCTAAAAGCATGGGCTGCAACAGCAATAAATATGATCCATGCTTACGATCCTGAAATGGTGATTTTTGGCGGAGGTATTATGAGTAGTTATGATATCATTCTACCTTATGTAAAAAAGCAAACCGATAAATATGCTTGGACACCTTGGGGTAAAGTAGCGATTAAGAAAGCAGAATTACAAAATTCAGCAGCTTTGCTGGGGCTTAATTATTTATTAAGTATCAATAACTAAGAATATGCCAGAAACAGCTTTTAATAAAACTCCATTTGTATCACTAAAAAATAACTACAAATGTTATGTAGGTTGGAGTAAAATTGGCAATCAAGTTCTTGATGACATTAAGAGTTTAAATAAAAATCGGGTAACCATTGTTATTGAGTGTTATCAGGGAGTTTATTACGAAAATATTCAAGCGACCATAATTGAGCAGCTTAATCCTTCACTTTTTATCAAGGCAGAGTCATGTATGTATAACGAGGCATATATTCAACAAATGATATATTCTGATGTCACTGATGATCGAGTTTTTGGATATATGACACGCCTGAATATCGATCAATATTATGACAATAGTAAAATCGAAAAAATCAGGGCTCAAGTAGCACAACAAGAGGGTGTTACGGTTATTTATGGCTCAGGAGCTACTGTAGTGGCAAAAAATTATGACATATTGGTCTATGCGGATATGGCACGTTGGGAAATTCAACAACGTATGCGAAGAAAAGAAGTTGATAATCTAGGGGTTAAAAACAGAGCTACAGAAGACTGGATGTTGTTGTATAAACAGGGCTACTTTGTTGATTGGAGAGTATTGGATCGGTTGAAGAAAAAACTTTTTGATAAAATTGATTATCTGCTTGACACCAATCAAAAGGCATTCCCAAAAATGCTTCCCTATACAGCAGTGTTAGAGGCTTATGATATTTCCGTAACACGCCCATTTAGTGTAGTACCCTTTTTTGATCCGGGGCTATGGGGTGGTCAATGGATGAAAAAAACATTTGATCTTGATAAAGATAAAGACAACTTCGCCTGGTGTTTTAACTGTGTGCCCGAAGAAAATAGTTTGTTGATTAAATGTGGAGATGATATTATTGAAATTCCTTCCATAAATCTGGTTTTCAGACATCCGAAAGCATTGCTTGGAGACTCGGTTCATTCCCGTTTTGGCGATGAATTTCCAATTCGTTTTGATTTTCTGGATACCATTGACGGAGGACATTTAAGTCTTCAGGTACATCCTCTCACCGAGTATATTCAAGAGAAATTTGGTATGCATTATACACAGGATGAAAGTTATTATATGCTGGATGCTAAAGAAGGGGCACTTGTTTATTTGGGATTAAAAGAAGGGATAGATCCTGATGAATGCATCAGAGATTTAGAAGAAGCACAAAAGGACAATAAATCATTTGACGATACAAAATATATTCAAACATGGCCGGCTAAAAAGCATGACCACTTTTTAATACCTGCTGGCACTATTCACTGTTCAGGAAAAGATGCTATGGTACTTGAAATTAGTGCCACTCCTTACATTTTTACCTTTAAATTGTGGGATTGGGGTAGAGTAGGTATGGACGGTAAACCGAGACCCATCAACATCAGACACGGTGAACAGGTTATTCAATGGGATAGAACAACTAATTGGACAAAAGAGAATCTTATAAACCGGTTTGAAAAAATTGCGGAAGGAGAGGGTTGGATAGAAGAGCGGACAGGTCTGCATGAGCTTGAATTCATTGAGACCAGACGACATTGGTTTACAGGCACTACTTACCACACAACAGGTGGAGGTGTAAATGTAGTGGCATTGATCGAAGGAGAGCAGGCTATGGTAGAATGCCCAAACAGCAGTTTCGAACCATTTATAGTCAACTATGCAGAGGCATTTATTATTCCTGCAAACGTGAAAGAATATACCATTCGCCCCTATGGTATTTCGGAAGGAAAAAAATGCGGAACACTAAAAGCTTATGTTAGATGTTAACCGAAAAGAATTCCCCTAGGCTCTGCCTTGGGGTTTCCGATTTACCTTTCCTTGGGAAAGGTCGGAACTGCTTTTCGCAGTTCTGGGTGAGGCAAAATACAAAATTTCGATTTGACCTTTAAGGCCAAAATGAAACCGGCAAAACATGTGCTGAGCTTGTCGAAGCATACCTCTATGGCTCTGTCTCAGGGATAGTCGGTTTTAAGAAATTTTTTATTTGCATTGATATGGTGAAAACTGAGAAAAAAATGATTTATGAACGAATTTAATCCCGATATCAATATTTTTCCTACTAAGGAAAAATTAGGGTTTGCTTATGGACCTAACTGTTTTGGTCCGGAAGTAGAAAACAGAACCTTAGACTCTATTCGAAAAAGCCTCGCTGACCCAAATAGCAAGGGACCTGAAATTGTATATGCCATAGCCATGGATGTAGGCAAAAAAAAACATTTACCTCTTTTAAAAGAACTACACCTTCTTTTTGGAGTGGTTACTTATGCAGCAGGACAAATTGGTAAAGAACCGGTACGTAGTCAGGGACATATTCACAAAAAATCAAGGTATGCTGAAAATTGGTCAACTCCTGAAGTCTATGAAATATGGTCAGGTGAAGCTATTATTTATATGCAGGAAACTGCCAAAGATGATCCAGGACGATGCTTCGCAGTGTATGCAAAACCGGGAGAGGTAGTGATTGTGCCTCCCGGTTGGGCACATGCTACCATAAGTGCTAATTCAGATAAACCGTTAACTTTTGGAGCTTGGTGCGACAGGGACTACGGGTTTGAGTATGATGAGGTAAGAGCTCACAAAGGATTAGCTTGGTTTCCAATTTTAGATGAAAATAACAAGGTTATCTGGAAACATAACGATGCTTATATCAAGAGTTCGGAACTGATTAAAAAAAGTCCGAGGATCTATAGCGAGTTCAATATTGATACTAACAAGTCTATTTATGCACAATTTGAGGTAGAAAACAGTAAATTTAACTTTGTACCCTTACCACAAATAGTTGAAGATAAATGGGTGAATTTTATACCATAAATTAGAATACACATCTTTAATAATAAAATTATGAGACTATTAAATTTAGAAATTATCGAAAATTTTAGAAAAAATAAAAACAGAATCTTGATCTTGATTTTATCATTGATTAGTGTGGTCATTTTTTCAGCAGAAGCCCAAAATGTATCACCTCGATATGAGTTGAATCTCAGTGGTGAATGGGATTTTGAACAGACTTATAATGCTCATCCTCCTAAGAAATTCAAAAGAAAAATACCTGTACCCGGACTTATTGATCAGGCATATCCTAAAATTGATCAATATGATGAACTGTTTATGGGAGATCAAGATTCCAAATACAGTTGGTATAGATGTAAATTTTCAGTTCCGAAAGAAGGACAAGGAAAAAAGGCAATTTTAACCATTCTTAAAAGTCGATTTAATACTCAAATCATTCTAAATGGCACAGACTTGGGTACTTATCAACAAGCCAGTACACCTATTGAAACAGATCTGACCGATTATTTGAAATTGAAAGGGGAGAATGTGTTGTTTATTCGCGTTGATGACATTAAACGAATTTCAAAAGAGTCCGCTTTTTCGATGGATATTGAACAGTTTACATACATCCAAGGAATTTGGGATGAAGTGTTTGTGAATTTTACAGGTCCTGTACGAGTGGCTAGATCTTTGTGTTTACCGTCTGCCAAAGATGAAAAAGTGCAAGTGAAATTGTTGCTCGAAAATCATGATGAAAAAATTAGACATGAATTTTCGCTATTAAAATATAAAACGGAAGTTTCAGTTTTTATCAAAGAAAAAAAGAGTGGTACGGTAGTGAGTGATGTCCATGAGGTTACTACAGAAGTAACCTGTCTCAGCCAAAAAGAAGTAACTCTGGAAATACCAATTAAGGATGTAAAATTATGGTCACCTGACACCCCATTTTTATATGAAGCAGTAATTGAAGTAACAACTCTGGATAAAAAATCAGATCATGTCATTGAAACTTTTGGTATGCGTGATTTTACGACCAAAGGGAAGCGTTTTGAACTCAATGGAGAAGAAGTAAACCTTTTGGGTTCAAATATTTCGCTTGCACGGTTTATGGGCGATCCAGATCGCGCAGGATTAATTTGGGATAAAGAATGGGTAAAAAAGTTCTTGATTGATATTCCAAAAACACTTCGCTGGAATTCATTTCGAATGTGTTTAGGCTTGGCTCCAGATTTTTGGTATGACATGGCGGACGAATACGGAATTATGATTCAAAACGAGTGGCCGATGTGGAAAAACAGAGGCTGGGATGATCAAATTGAAAAAGAATTCACCGATTGGGTTTGGGCAGATGGAAGCCATCCCAGTATCATTATTTGGGATGCCATGAACGAATCTAGGCATGATTTTATCGGTAATGATTTAATTCCACGATTAAAACAATTAGATCCAACAAGAATATGGGATGTCGGTTATATGAATGAACAGAACCTGACCCTAAATGAAATGGATGAGCCTCATTATTATCCATTATTGGTAACTCAGAAATCTGATAAAGACAAGTTGCGGCAAAAACGAGAGAATTATCGTTTTGGTAAACTTTTTTATGAAGACAGTTACCTTGACAGATCTCGTTATTCTCCAGTACCACAAGTAATCAATGAATATGGTTGGATGTGGTTGAATCGGGACGGAACACCGGCATTCCTTTCAAAAGCAAGGACAGACCCTGATGACAAACTTCCGAAAAATCATTATTTCAAACCTATGAATATATGGAAGGATGCCAACAACAAAACCATTGGACATTTCGAATACTTTTTAGGAAGTGATGCAAGTGTCGCTGATCGATGGGAATTTCAGGCATATTATATTCAACTTCAGACTGAAGCACTACGATCCAGACGCTATATGGCAGGCGTACAAGGTTTTGCTTATATTACATCGAATAAAGGATACACAGGAGATTGGTTTTTAAACCCGATCAAAGACCTTATTCCAAGTGAAACACTTAAATGGCAATTTCATTGTTATTCTCCATTCGCAGTTTTTATTGATGAAGAAGATGGGCGTTATTTGAAGGATCCCAAAACCTTTACACCCGGAAAGGATTACGTTTTCAAACTCTTTGGAATTAATGATACATCATCTGAACAAAAAGGTACAGTAACCTTAAAGTTAATAGATACTAATGATAAAATTGTGACTAAGGAAACTTTTAAAGTTAATATTGCACCTCATTTTGAACAAAATTTGGCAGTTAACATAACTTTACCTCAAAAAAAGGGTGGATATTTATTGATTTCTGAGTTGACTGATTCTGATAACATAGTTCAAGTCAGCAGACGATTTATAAGGGTAGGCGAAACAGATACAGATGTTGTTTTCCCTAAATATAGGGTTAAAATCAATGGTTTATAACAATTGATGGTCAAAAGTTAATTTGATATTAGAGGTGGGTTTCCTATACATTTAGAAAACTATAGGTTAAAACGAACCAAATAAATAATAATGATCAGTTGTACAGAAAGCTTCTGAGAAAACACGCATATTGTTACTTGTATGATGAGCACCTTCAAGGTGTAATATTGCCTGCCCTTCAGAAATTTGCAAATGTTTCGCTATCTCTTTATTTGCATTTATTGCCCGTATATTTTGCTCTCCATCTTTTACTTCAATATTATAATCATTTTTAAGTGTACTGAATAAGGAACGTTTTTCATACTTTTTTTGACAGAATCTTGGAACATCAATATTTACTAAATGAACAATATCAAGTATAATAGGAGTATTATCAATCAAACGCAATCTTTTCATGCTAATACAACCGTGTGATTTTTCTTCAATTGTTAGGTCATACATAAAATTATCAGGCCATAATCCAACTGCAGGTTTTTGAATCATTTGAGTAGTTAAATTTCCTTGAGCACCTAAGACTTGTGTTACACCTTTTAAAGACATAATACCCAAACGATGATGAATTTTTTGAACAATACTTCCTTTGCCTTGATAACGCTTTATGTAACCTTTATTTTCAATTCGGGTCAACGCTTGTCTTATCGTTGGTCGAGTTACTTTAAATAGCGAGCACATTTCATTTTCACTAGGCAATAGACTTCCTTCAGGATAAATATTTTCTTCAATATTTCTTTTTATTGCTTCATATACAATTTTGTGTCTGGGAACTTTTTCTTTCATGATAGTATTTTACTTGAATACACAAGTATATAATTGGTTAATCTCTGTTAAATTCTATTCTAGTATCTGGAAAAAATTATAATAGGTGAAACTCTTTGGAATATGATTCTAGTTTGTTATAGAATATAACGATAAACGAATATACATAATAATCGAAGGCGAATATACAAAATTTAGAGTAAACAAATTATTTAACAAATATTGAGTTCTATCCACAGTAAAACATTTTATTGAATGATTTAGAATCTTTTTTAGTCTTTTTATTTTAACATCCTTTGGAATTGTTCTCAAATTTAATATCTTTGATGAATACATAACTTGTAATTACAAGTTATGTATTATAATAAGTAATTTGAATGATAAAATGAATACAAAACAAGCAAGATTAAACAGACTTTTTAATAAATCAGGCAATTGCTTCGATGTTGCTATTGACCATGGGTTTTTTAATGAATATAGTTTTCTTCAAGGAATTGAAGATATTAACGAAGCAGTAAAGACCATTGCCGCTGCCAAACCGGATGCTATTCAGTTGACAGTTGGGCAGGCTGAAGTTCTTCAGGCTATAGCGGGAAAAGATAAACCCTCTTTGGTACTACGAACTGACATAGCCAACTGTTATGGCAAAAAGAAACCAGATTTTCTGTATAGTGTTTTAATTGAGGATGCAGTTGAGCAAGCTGTGGTTTTAGATGCAACATGTGTAGTTGTTAATTTGCTTCAATTACCAGGAGAACCTGAACTACATAAACAGTGTGTAGATAATATAAATAAATTGAAACCGGTTTGTGACCGTTATGGTATGCCTTTAATGATTGAACCTTTGGTAATGCAGCCAAATGAAGTAGCGGGTGGCTATATGGTTGATGGAGATGTAGAGAAAATAATACCTTTAGTTCGTCAGTCAGTAGAATTGGGGGCAGATATTATTAAGGCAGATCCTAGCGATGATCCGAAAGAGTATCATAAAGTAGTACGTGCTTCTAGAGTACCTATATTAGTTAGAGGAGGAGGAAAAGCTTCCGAAAAGGAGATTTTTTCTAGAACTATTGAATTAATGAAGCAAGGTGCTAAAGGGATTGTTTATGGACGTAATATTATCCAACATAACAACCCTAAAGGTATTACACAAGCTTTTATGTCAATTGTACACGAAAATGCAAGTGTAGAAAAAGCAATAGAAATTTTAGGATAATTGCTTACTATGAAAACTATAAAATTCGGTATAATCGGTTGTGGATTAATGGGGCGTGAATTTGCCAGTGCCGCAGCACGATGGAGTCATCTTTTAAAACCTTCTGCAAAACCTGAAATTATTGCTATTTGTGATAAAAACACAGGTATTTTCGAGTGGTACACAAAAAATTTCTCATCCATAACTTCAACAACAACTGACTATAAAGAACTTTTGTCTAATAATGAGATAGATGCTATTTACTGTGCAGTACCTCACTCACTTCACAAAGATATTTACATTGATATAATAAGATCAGGTAAACACCTTCTTGGTGAAAAACCTTTTGGAATTGATAAAGAAGCGAATGAAGCCATTCTTTCAGAGATTGAAAAAAATCCAGGCATATTAGTTCGAAGTTCATCTGAGTTTCCTTTCTACCCAGGTGCCCAGAGAGTAATTCAGGCAATAAAAAAAGCTGAGTTTGGAAAAATTATCGAGGTTAACGCAGGTTTTCTCCACAGTAGTGATATAAACCCAAACAAAACGATTAATTGGAAACGGATGATTGCCATTAATGGTGAATATGGATGTATGGGTGATCTTGGACTGCATGTATTGCACATACCTTTACGAATGGGATGGATGCCTAAAAGAATTTATGCTCAACTATCTAATTTAGTAACCGAAAGACCAAATGGTAATGGTGATATGGTTACTTGTGAAACTTGGGATAATGCTATAATTAACTGTGATGTAGAAACAGGCTCTGGTCAGACTTTTCCAATGATTTGTAAGACCTATAGAATAGCCCCGGGCGAGACCAACACATGGTATATTGAGGTAAAAGGTACACGTAAGAGCATATCTTATTCAACAAAGTATCCTAAAACCTTGATGACAATGGATTATAAACCTGGCGGCGATCAAGAGTGGAGAAGAGAGGATCTTGGATATGAAACTATTTTTCCCTGTATAACAGGAGGTATTTTTGAATTTGGATTTACCGATGCTATGTTACAGATGTGGGCAGCATTTATAGAAGAATTAGTTACTTCTGATGCCGGAAAATTTGGATGTGCAACCCCTGAAGAAACATATCAGTCACATGTTATTTTAACCGCAGCACTTGAATCACATAGAGATAAAAAAGTAGTGGATATTTTAAAAGATAAAACGAAAGTTAATGTAAACCGATGAAAAATAAGGCTTGGTTATATTATGCACTGATAACCACAATTTTGTGGGGTGTTTGGGGCGCACTTATTGAAATTCCTGAAAAAGCAGGTTTTCCTGCAACCTTGGGTTATATAGCTTGGTCAGTTACCTTGATACCGGTTGCAATTGTATCTTTAAAATTTATTTCATGGAAATTAGATTACGATAAACGGTCGATAATTCTTGGAATGGCTACCGGTCTTATGGGTTGTGGAGGTCAATTAATTTTGTTTCAAACATTACGCACAGGTCCGGCATATATAGTTTTTCCTATAATTTCTTTATATCCGGTGATAACCATAATTTTATCAGTTCTTCTCTTAAATGAAAAAGCGAACCGGCGTGGTTGGATAGGAATCATTATGGCATTAATAGCGATAGTTATGCTGGCTTATCAACCTTCTGAGAATTCACCGGTACAGGATTATTCATGGTTGTTTTTAGCTTCTGTAGTTTTTATATTATGGGGACTTCAAGCGTATATCATGAAGTTTGCCGGTGATAGTGAAAAAGAAGATAGTATGCAGGCTGAAAGTTTTGTTTTTTACACAACAATAAGCTCCATTTTATTAATTCCAATTGCACTTTATATGACCGATTTTTCTCAGGAAATTAACTGGGAGTTTAAAGGTGTATATGCAGCAGTTCTTATACAATTTCTGAATTCAATAGGCTACCTGTTTTTTGCATATACAATGAGATATGGAAAAGCCATTATTGTTGTACCTATGTTATCTTTAGCACCTGTAGTAACCGTTATATTGTCATTAATTATTTATGCAGTAATACCGCATCCGATTATAATTGCAGGGATGATTTTAGCCTTTATTGCTATATATTTGATGGCAGAGTAGTTGCAGGTTAGGTTCTAATAAACAGAGTAAAAATAAATAAAAATGAATAAAACAAAAATAGGATTTATAGTTTATGGTGTTCATAAAGATGGACTCCTTGATCCAATGGGAATGCCTTTTATTGATGATAAACTGATAGAGGACGCTAAATCGTCACTAAAAAACGCAGGGCTAGAATTAGTTGTCCATGACTTAGTTATAGCTTCTAAACAAGAAGCAAAAGATTGCTTTTCAAAGTTTAAAAAAATGGATGATGTAGATGCTGTTGTACTATTTTCAGGCACTTGGGTTTGGGCATCACATTTGATAGCAGCAATTCGTGATTTCTCATTTACAGGAAAAGGTATCGTCCTTTGGACACATCCGGGATCTCAGGGTTGGAGACCGGTTGGCGGACTCGTAATGCAAGGAGCTTTAAAAGAAGTAGGTATACAACACCGTTTTGTATATGGTAGTAACGAAGATCCGAAAGAAATATCGAAAATTGCTTCCTACTGTCGTGCCAGCCATATAAAAAATACACTTAACATGAGTACTTTTGGTGTATTTGGTGGTAGAGGTATGGGGCAAACTTGTGGAGTTGCAGATCCTTCTCAGTGGATGAGCATGTTTGGTATAGATATAGATTCTAGAGATACAACAGAACTTTTGAGAACCGCTGAAGAAATATCAGATGAAGAAATAAAAAAAGCACGTACTAAAATACAACCATTCTTTGCAGAGTCAATACCGGAAGATAAAACAACAGAGCGATCTATACGTTTATACCTGGCGCTTAAAAAAATTATGAAAAATGAAGGATGGACAACTTATACAATTCAGTCTTTCCCAGGGTTAGGTGATGACTATAGTGCTACCTGTTTTGCGCAAAGTATGATGCTTAATGATGGAGTAGGTGTTTCAACACTTTCTGATTTCAATACCTTACTTACATCAAAAGTGTTAACAGATTTAAGTGATGAACCTATTTATTATGGTGATTTACAGCATATTGATAAATCTAATAATGAAATAAAAATTATAGGTGATGGAGCTTGTCCACCTTCTCTTGCTGGTAAAGTAGATCCTGCCGGTTTTGCTGAACATGGTATCCCAACAGAAGGTGAAGCAGGTGGAATATCTGTTAAATTAACTTGCAAATCAGGTGAAGGTGTCTTAGCGAGATTAGGAAGGACTAATGGTAAATTTGAAATGGTCATTGTTAAATGCTCAATAAAAGAACCTTCAAAAGAAGAATTAAAAAAGCGACAATTAGAATGTGGTATTCCATTTTGGCCACACGCATTTGTTACTGCCCACTGTGATATTGATGAATTACTTCAAGCTTGGAACAATGAATATGCAGTGCTTGGTTATGGTGAACATTTGTATGATGAGTTGGTGGCTTTTTGTGAATTAACTGGAATTAAAGCAGTAGCTTTATGACACAGAAAGAATTCAGGTATAAAAATTGGTTCTTAAAATACACTCCTGATGACGGAGGCAGGTTAGATCAATTGAGTTATAACAAAATTGATTTATTAACTAAAGTACCTGAAGATTTTAAGTCGCCAAATAAAGACTATGGCGAATATGAAAATCGACCGGTTTATGGATATGACGATTGTTTTCCTAGTGTATCAAAATGTTCTTATCCTGATTCAGACTGGGTAGTACCCGATCATGGTGAAGTTTGTTGGCTTCCGTGGAAAGTAAATGAAAAAGCAGATAGGTTACAATTCTCAGTTAATAGTAAAACACTTCCTCTTTTATTTAAACGTGAACTTATTTTTAGCGAGGACAAACTAACATGGATGTTTGAAGTTCACAATAGAGGAAATGAAACCTTGCCGTTTCAACATGTCATTCACCCGCTAATGCCATTGAACGAAGTAATGGGTTTACAAATGCCGGAATTTGAAACAGTCTTTGACGATATTAATCAAAATAAATTAAATATAAATACATCAAATGAATTAGAAAAATATTTGTTAGAACAACCTAAAGGAACAGCCAATATGTTATTCCTGCAAGCTGTTAAAGAAGGTCAATTAAGACTCAAATTTAAGGCAGGATTGACATTAGAAATGCAGTTTCCTCAAGAGCTTTTTCCGACAATAGGTATTTGGTGGAATAATTATGGGTATCCAGATGAAGAAGGAATTAGACGTATTGAATGCGCTTTTGAACCTATTTCAGGATCAAATAGTTCTCTTGAAGATGCGCATAAGGAAGGAAGCTGTTTGTCTGTAGCCTCAGGACAGCAATTAAAATGGAAAATAGAATGGCGAATAAAATAGTAAAATTAAATAAAATAAATTCATGGTATCAAAAATAGTTCTCTCTCTGCTCATTTTTTGTAGTGTACAAACGTTTGCTCAAGAAGTAAAAGAAATCAATATCGACCGAAAACAAATGGTTGACAAAATGGACAAAAAAGGGTTGTTGTCCAGTACATCAGCAGAAATAATAAAAACAAAAAAAGTTCTGTCAATTCCAAAGTCTGCTGCCCCTTTTAAGAGTAGTTTTACGGTAGCGAACAAAGAGCCGGTTATTGAGTTTGTAATTATTCCTATTGAAGATAGGTACCAACCCGATCCACCTGCCGGACATATTTCTACGCTGTGGTCAACTTGGGGTCAGGGTGTTTATGCTGAAAGTAACAAAACTTATTATGCAGCGTATGGTAATCACCGCCTTACCCAAGCGCAAATTTACATTGCCGAATACAATAGCGAAACTAAAACAATTCAAAATTCGCCTGAAATAAACAAAGGTATTGGTAGAAATTTGAAAGACAAATTGGGTGATGGAAAAATACATGGTTGGCTGACTCTTCAAAATAATGAAATATTTTTCTACACCTATTGGGGCTATTACCCAAAACCATTAGAAGAACATTTTCAGGCAGGCTATGATGGAGGACATATAGGTAGTTACAACATCAATACCCGAAAGATAACTGATTATGGTCTAGCCATGCCACGTGTTAGCTGGCCTTATCATAATATGGATACCAGAAGAGGTTTGCTATTTGCCGTAGGTTATTATGGTGAATTTTCTTCTTACAACCTGAATACTAAAAAAGTGCATTTTGCAGGTTTTCCACCTGAAGGGATTAAATGGAATAAGCGTGTAATGATGGTTGATGACAAAACAGGTATGGTTTACACAACCAATTATTCAGCTTTAGATAGTGCAACTCATTTTATAAAGTATAATCCGGTTACCAATAGCTTTAGTAAAATGAAGAGTACATTATTACCTAACATAGAATCAAATAAGCTTGACCAAATGCGAGCCCATACTGTTAAAAAATCAAAGGATGGGTGGTTTATTGGAGTGACTAAGCAGACAAGTGATCAGTCTGCGGGTCAGCTTTTTAAATTTTACTCTGACGAAGATCGAGTTGAGAATTTAGAACTTTGCTGGACAGGTGTGCAACGTTACACAACAAGTTTAGCTCTGAGTCCTGATGAAAAATACTTGTATTATCTGCCTGGTGCACATGGAAAGTCCCATCTGGAAGGTAGCCCGGTTGTTCAATACAACGTCCTTACAGGTGAGCGAAAAGTACTTGCTTTTCTTTCACCATATTTATACAGTCAGTATGGATATGTTATAGGAGGGTCATTTTCTGTAAACATTGATGAAAAAGGAGAAAAATTATTTATTTGCACCAATGGAAGGTTCATTGATTATGACAAAATAAATGAAGACATATTTGGAGACCCTTCAATAATAGTAATTAACATTCCTGAGTCTGAGAGGGAATAAATATATAGTTCAAACAGTAAATAGAAAAGAGATAAAATGCCTCTTATATTAGATCGAAAACAAGTACTCGAAGTATATACCGAAGCGGAAGAACGCAAATGGGTACTGCCTACTTTTAATTCTGAAAATCTCACAACAACTGAAGCAATACTTGCGGCAACAAAAAATTATGGCAATAAAATTGGAGCAGATGATTTGCCTATTATTATAGGAATTACCAATGAGTATAAACAACGTCCACAATCTGTTTTCTATACCCATACCCGACAATGGAAAATAGGTATGCAATTATTTTTAAAAGAGTTGGAAATACTTACAGCAAAAGGCTCGCCTTACGAAAAATTAAAAGTGATGATTCATCTAGATCATATCCAGTGGGATGATGACATAGAACTACTCAATTGGGACATGAACCAATTTTCATCAATTATGTATGATGCTTCTACATTGTCTTTAGATCAAAACATAGAAAAAACAGCAATCTTTATAAAAAAAAATGTTGATAAAATTATAATTGAAGGTGCTTGTGATATAATAGGTAAAACACCTGAAGAAGATGGTGGGCTTACTTCTCCAGAAAGTGCATACCGATACCTTAGTGAAACAGGAGTTGATATTATAGTTGCAAATTTAGGAACAGAACATCGTGCTTCAACTGCAGAATTACGTTATAGAAGCGATTTAGCAAAAAAAATTACACAACGTTTAGGTAAGGGTTGTCTTTGTTTACACGGTACATCTTCTGTGTCAGTTGACAGTTTAGGTACTCTTTTTGATGATGGAATTAGAAAAGTGAATATTTGGACAGCATTAGAACGAGATAGTTCAAAAATACTTTTACAGGAAATGGTTAAACATGCCTCAAAAATTGTAGGTCAAAATCAGGTTAAACTAATGTTTGAACAGAATTTACTTGGAGAAGCTGTAGATAAGATTAGTTCAGCCTCGATTGATTATTGCACCACAACATATCGTCAAAATATAGTTTATTCAGAAATGAATAAATTAGTAACTGGCTATTTGAAAACCTTTTATAAAGTATAAAATTAGGAAATAAACATGAATTACCTCGGAATTGACATAGGATCAAGCAGATGTAAAGCAGTTGTTTTTGATAGCAACGGACATCAGTTAGCTATTGCTGACCGAGCCTATGATGTTATCTTTTCTGATGAAGGAGGAGCAGAATTAAATTCTGATGAGGTTATCGAAAAATGTTTCGAAGTAATAAAAGAATGCTCCGCTAAGGTTGAAACCAATTCAATTATTGGAATGGGAATTTCTAGTCAAGGCGAAGCATTTACAGCCATAGACGAAAATGGTAAAACCCTGTGCCATGCCATGATATCTTCTGACACCAGAGCAGAACCTTATGTACAGTCATGGACAAAACAATTTGGTGAAGAAAAGCTCTACCAAATAACGGGGCATACCTCACATCCAATATTTACAGTATTTAAACTGTTATGGTTAAAAGATAATAAGCAGAAAGTATGGAAAAATACAAAGAAGTTCCTCTGTTTTGAAGATTTACTTCAATTTAGATTAGGATTAGATCCTGCTATAGGTTATTCTCTTGCAGGTCGTACTATGATGTTTGATGTATGCAAACATGGATGGAGCATCGAAATTTTAAATTTGCTTGGTATTACACCCGAACAATTGGCGAAACCATTGCCTTCAGGATCTGTAGTTGGGTATCTTGAATCTAAAATGTGCCAAACACTTGGATTTTCTGATAATGCCTTCGTTGTAGCAGGAGGTCACGATCAACCATGTGGTGCACTTGGGTCAGGTATTACGAAACCTGGCTTAGCCATGTATGCCACAGGAACTGTAGAATGCATTACCTCTGCTTTTGCCAATCCCATGTTTTCAGAAGATTTGTACAAAAACAACCTTTGCACTTATGACCATGTAGTTAATAAAATGTATGTTACCATTGCTTATAATTTAACAGGAGGTAATATTCTAAAATGGTTTCGTAATGAATTTGGTAACAAAGAAATCACTGAAGCAGAAAGAACAGGAATAGATGTCTATCAGCTTTTGTTGAAAGAAGCCGGTGAAAAACCATCCAATCTATTGGTATTACCTTATTTTACATCTTCAGGTACACCCTATTTCGATACAAAAACCAAAGGGGCAATTTTAGGATTGCAGCTTTCAACCACACGAGGTGAAATTATTAGAAGCTTATTAGAAGGAGTTGCATTTGAAATGCGGTTAAACATGGAAATACTTGAAAAATCTGGTTGTAAGATAGATGAACTGCGAGCTGTAGGTGGAGGAGCCAAATCAACTATTTGGACACAATTAAAAGCAGATGTGATCGGAAAAAAAATCACTACTTTAAATGTTACTGAAGCTGGATGTTTAGGAGTAGCTATGTTGGCTTGTTCATCTCACACAGGCGAATCAATTCAAAAAATAGCAGCAAAATGGATTTGTCCTGTATCTACGATAAGCCCTCAGTCTGATAATAAAAAATGGTATAACGATCAATTTGATCAATATAAGAAGTTGTATTCATTAATTAAGCAGGTTGATATTTAAGTTTTAAAAAAGGAAGAAATGAAAAATATAAAAATAGCATTTTTAATAATTTTTTTTCTGCAGCAATCAATCTTGTATGCAGATATAAGACTGCCATTTATTATTAGCAGTAATATGGTCATTCAGCAAAATACCCAAGTACCTATTTGGGGTTGGGCAGATGTGGGTGAAAAAATTAAAATAAAAGTAAGTTGGTCATCGATTGATACAACAGTTATCGCAAACGAAAGAGGAGAGTGGATGGTTAAGTTGAAATCACCGGCAGCAGGCGGTCCTTATAAAATTATACTTACAAGTTATAATAGAATTGTATTAAATAATATTCTTTCAGGTGAAGTGTGGTTTGCATCCGGACAATCGAATATGGCTATGGCGATAGAGAAGTGTAATAATGCTGAAGAGGAAATAGCTTCAGCAAATTATCCTGAAATTCGATTATTTCATGTAGCACGTACTTGGGCTGATAAACCTCAATCCGATTGTAATGGTTATTGGGTTGAGACAACTCCGGAAACAATAAAAAAGTTTTCCGGTGTTGCCTATTTCTTTGGTCGCAAATTATATAAGCAATTGAATGTACCTATTGGTATTATAAGTTCGAGTAAAGGAGGTTCACCCATAGAATCATGGATGGCTGAAGAAGTACTTAAGGCAGACCCTGATTTTGATGCCATTTTTGAGATGTGGAAAAAATGGGAAGAAGATTACCCGGAGGTTAATAAAAAATATCAAAAAGAATTAGAAGTCTGGCAGGCAGAAAAAGAACAAGCCATAATTTTAGCGAAAGACATCCCCGAAAAACCTAAAAGACCTAAAACTGTACATAGGATTCAGAGATCACATAAAAGACCGAGTCATAATTACAATGCAATGATAGCGCCGATCATTCCTTATGGTATAAAAGGAGTCATTTGGTACCAAGGAGAAAATAATGTCTATAGACCTACGCAATACCAAAAACTCTTCCAGACGATGATAAACAGTTGGCGTACAGAATGGAAAGAAGGAGATTTTCCATTCTATTTTGTACAAATTGCACCTTTTAGGTATGAAGATGGCTTAAATAATATTCCTCCCTATTTAAGGGAAGCGCAAATGATGGCGCTTTCATTGCCAAATACAGGAATGGTTGTAACCACAGATTTGGGTAATGTTGAGGATATACATCCAAGAAATAAACAAGATGTGGGCAATCGATTAGCATTATGGGCTTTGGCAAAAACCTATGGTATTGATAACTTAGTATATTCCGGACCGTTTTATAAATCGATGAAAATTGAAGGTGATGCCATACGATTAAATTTTGATCATATAGGTTCAGGTTTAATGAGTAAAGACGGTTCACTTACAGGTTTTGAAATAGCAAATGCAGATCAAAAATTTGTCAAAGCAACAGCCATTATTGATGGAACTACTGTAATTGTTTCTAAAAATGGAGTAAAAAATCCAGTTGCAGTAAGATTCGGTTGGAGTATTATTTCTGAACCCAACTTTTTTAATAAAGAAGGATTGCCGGCTGCACCATTTAGAACCGATCAATGGAATATTTCAAAGTAACGTTTAAATCAAAAAATCAAAAAAATGAGTAATACTAATTTTATACATGATAATTTTCTATTAGAAAATAAATATGCTGAAGAGTTGTATCACAACTATGCAAGTAAAATGCCAATTATAGATTACCATTGTCATTTATCACCTCAAGATATTGCTGATGATAGAGTTTTTAAAAACTTAACTGAAATATGGATAAATGGTGACCATTATAAATGGCGAGCCATGCGAACCTTAGGAGTTGATGAAAAATTTATAACAGGAAATGCAGATGATGAAGAAAAGTTTTATAAATGGGCGAAAACAGCACCTTACACTGTGCGAAATCCAATATATCATTGGACTCATTTGGAGTTGGCAAGATATTTCGGAATTCATAAATTTCTTTCAGAAAAAACAGCAGATGGTATTTATAAAGAGACGTCAAAAATGCTCAGTACCCAAGAGTTCAGTTGTCAAAATCTATTGACAAAAATGAATGTAGAAGTTGTTTGTACTACTGAAGATCCAATTGATAATCTAGAGCATCATCAAAAATTATCAAAAAGTAATTTTAAAACAAAAATAAGTACTTCCTTTAGACCTGATAAGGCTATTTTAATAGAAAACAATTCCTACAATGATTATATAAATAGTTTAGAAGAGGTGTCAGGTATTTCTATAAATACCTATGATGAATTATGTGATGCATTAAGAAAGCGTATAAAATATTTTGATGAAAATGGATGTAAATTATCTGATCATGGGCTAAACCATATTTATTATGAAAATTTTACAGAGGCAGAAATAAGATCCATCTTTAAAAAGAAAAGAAATCATCAAAATATTACAGAAAAAGAGGCTTTAAAGTTTCAAAGTGCAATCCTGCAATTTTTAGCTGAAACCTATCATGAATTCGGATGGGTGCAGCAATTTCATTTAGGAGCACTCAGAAATAATAACAGTAGAATGAATAGGCTTTTAGGAGCTGATACCGGTTGGGATTCTATTGGTGATTTTCCTCAGGCAGAAAACTTGTCAAAATTCTTAAATGCATTGGATAATAAAGATAAATTAACAAAAACCATCCTTTATAATTTGAATCCCGCTGACAACGAAGTATTGGCATCTATGATTGGAAATTTCAATGATGGAAAGATAAAAGGCAAAGTTCAGTTTGGATCTGGATGGTGGTTTTTAGATCAAAAAGATGGTATCATAAAACAATTGAATGCACTTTCTAGTATAGGGCTCATTAGCTGTTTTATAGGTATGTTAACAGATTCTCGAAGTTTTTTATCCTATCCGAGGCATGAATATTTTAGACGTATATTATGTAATCTTTTTGGTAAGGAAATTCAAAAAGGCGAATTACCAAATGACATGAAATTGATAGGCAACATAGTATCAGGCATTTCTTATAACAATGCAAAAGAATATTTTAATTTTTAAATTATAATCATAATGAATAAAGTAGTCACTTTTGGAGAAATTATGTTACGATTATCACCTCAAGGGTTTTTAAGATTTTCGCAGGCAAACTCATTTGATGTTGTGTATGGTGGAGGAGAATCTAATGTTGCAGTGTCACTTGCCAACTATGGAATTCCTGTTGATTTTGTAACACGTTTACCAAAAAATGATATTGGTGAATGTGCCTTGATGGAAATGCGTAAAAGAGGTGTAAATACCGAAAATATAATTTTTGGAGGTGATCGATTGGGGATATATTTCTTGGAAACCGGTGCTGTTTCACGAGGTAGCAAAGTGATCTATGACCGAGCTAATTCCGCTATAAGCGAAATTAAACCGGGAATGATTGATTGGAATAAAGTTTTTGAAGGAGCCAATTGGTTTCATTGGACAGGTATTACACCTGCAATTTCTCAAAGTGCTGCAGATGCTTGTCTAGAGGCAATAAAAGTAGCCAGTAAATTAGGAATTACCATTTCAACAGACCTAAATTATCGTGCTAAACTATGGAAATACGGAGTTGAACCGGAAGCAATTATGACAGAATTAACCTCATTTTGTGATATCATTCTAGGAAACGAAGAAGATGCTGAAAAACATTTTGGCATCAAACCGGAAGGTTTAGATATTACCACCCAAGGACATGACGTAAAAGCAGAAGTATTTTTATCAGTTTGTGAACAAATGATGGAAAAATTCCCTAAAGCAAAAAAGGTAATTACTACTTTAAGAGGTTCAATTTCTGCTTCACATAACACTTGGGCAGGAGTATTATATGATGGAAAGAAAATGTATCAATCGTCACAGTATCAAATTACTGATATTGTAGATAGAGTTGGAGGAGGAGATTCCTTTATGGGAGGATTGATTTACGGATTGATCAAAAATCCGACAGATGACCAAAAAGCATTAGATTTTGCAGTAGCGGCTTCATGTTTGAAACACACTATAAAAGGAGATGCCAACTTGGTTACTGTAGCTGAAGTAGAAAAATTAATGAGTGGAGATGGCTCAGGAAGAGTGGCTCGTTAAATTACAAAAAACAATAAAAAAATTCCAAAAGATTGAATATATTAATAATTAAAAAAACCCTTTCTTTAGGAAGGTTCAGATGAGATGGCAAAATTTTCAAGAATACAAGTAGCAATAACAATGGAACAAACAGGATTAGTTCCATTATTTTATACTGATGATATTACGTTAGGAAAAAAAGTACTCAAAGCATGCTATGATGGTGGAGCTCGGTTATTAGAGTTTACTGCACGTGGTGATTTCGCTTTTGAAATTTTTGGAGAACTAAATAAATATGTCATTGCTGAATTACCGGAAATGATAATGGGTGTAGGCTCAATTACGGATGCCGCTGCCGCTTCATTGTATATGCAATTAGGTGCTAATTTTGTGGTAACTCCGGTTTTAAGAGAAGATATTGCCATTGTATGTAATCGTCGTAAAGTATTATGGTCACCCGGATGTGGAACACTCACTGAAATTGCTAAAGCAGAAGAGTTGGGATGTGAGATTGTTAAGTTATTCCCGGGAGGTATTTACGGACCAAAATTCGTAAAAGCGATTAAAGGACCTTGTCCTTGGACTAGTATTATGCCAACTGGAGGTGTGTCTCCTACCGAAGAAAATCTTAGAGAATGGTTTGAAGCCGGAGTAACCTGTGTAGGAATGGGCTCACAATTAATTTCCAAAGAAATTTTACTCAATAAAGATTTTGAAACTTTAAAAGTTAATGTTCAAAAAGCAATTGACATTATCAAAAAAATTAAAAACAAATAATACTCAATTGTTAGTTGAAATGAAAAAATTAAACAGAAAAAATACTGGATTAGAAAAAAAACTTCCTATTAAAATTGTACAATTTGGTGAAGGAAATTTTTTAAGAGCATTTATAGATCATGCCTTTCAAAAATTAAATGACAAACTTAATTTTAATGCAGGTATTGCAGTTGTTCAACCAATTGAAAAAGGGTTGATAAACATGCTAAATGATCAAGACGGTTTATATACGCTGTTTATGAAAGGAATAAAAAATGGAAAAGAAATTCAAGATAAAGAATTAATAACCAATATTGTAAAAGGTGTAAACCCTTATACAAATTTTAATGAATATTTAGAATTAGCAAAAGAAGAAGAATTAACTTTTATCATTTCAAATACTACCGAAGCAGGTATTGCTTATGTGCCTGCAGACAAGCCGGATATGCAGCCGCCAAGCTCATTTCCTGCCAAATTAACAGTGCTTTTATACGAAAGATATAAGTATTTTAATGGAAATACAGATAGAGGACTTATTATCATCCCATGTGAATTGATCAATTATAATTCTGATACGCTTAAAGAAATTATTTTAAAATATATCGAGGATTGGAACCTTGAAGAAGGGTTTAAAAACTGGCTTTTAAAACACAATAGTTTTCACAATACATTGGTAGATAGAATTGTACCAGGTTATCCGAAAGATCAAATAGACGAATATAACAAGCAGTTAGACTATGAGGACAATCTCATAGTGTCAGCCGAAACTTTTTTCTTGTGGGTAATTGAGGGTGATAAAACCTTAAAAGAAAAACTACCTTTTCATAAAACTGACTTGAATGTTTTGATAGTCAATGATATGCAGCCATACCGAACTAGAAAAGTCAGAATTCTTAACGGAGCGCATACGGCAATGGTTCCTTTTTCTATTTTATATGGAAATAAGACAGTTAAAGAAACTATTGACAACGAGTTTACCGGTAGTTTTATCCATAAAGCTGTTTTTGAGGAAATAGTTGATACACTAAAGATGAATAAAGAAGAACTAAACAGCTTTGGTGAAGAGGTTTTTGACCGTTTTAGAAATCCATTTATTAAACATCTATTGTCAAGTATTGCCTTAAATTCTATTTCAAAATTTAAAGTTAGAGTGTTGCCTAGTTTGTTAGAATATATCAATATTCACAATAAAATCCCTGTTCATTTAACATTTTCTTTTGCATGTTTAATTAGATTTTATAAAGGAAAATGGCAAGGAGAGAATTTACCGATAAATGATAGCGATGAAATTGTTGATGAATTTGCTCAAATTTGGAGATTAAATGATTTTAACCAAATAGCAATAACTACGTTAAAAAACACTAATTTTTGGGATATGGATTTGACAAAAGTAAAATCATTATCACAAGCCATTGCCTTAGCATTAGAAGAAATTGAAACTAACGGAGTTGAAAAGGGATTTGCCAATTTTAGGAATCGTGTTTGAAATTTAAGATCACTTCTATGACTTTATTTCTTTTAAAAGATCAAATTACTGTACAGAATCTATTGAACTCTGAGTTATACTATTACCTACAAAATCACTCCCGAAGCCTCGGGATTGCCCTCTAATTTCACCTTTCTTTCGCACCGTAGCTATGACTATGCTGCTAAAAAAGTGCTTCATTAGAAGACAAAAGTGGATAAAATTTATCAAATTGAAATTCTGTACCTATAATGAAAAAGCCGAAGATTAATCTTCGGCTATGCCTTTGGTGGCTTAGTAGCGGGAACTGGACTCGAACCAGTGACCTTTGGGTTATGA
>CAZDRA010000027.1:0-48344 GCA_964507705.1 uncultured Roseivirgaceae bacterium
TGCAAAAATTAAATAAAATGGGCTATAGCAATGTCTTGAATTTAGGTTCCAAAGATAGATGGTATGCGTAATCGCAACACTTCGTTTAATTATTAATTATAAATGATGAATTATAAATCAATAGGTCGTTACCTTTTGGAAAGTCCTTGAATATAAGAACTTTCCAAAAGGTGTAGTTAATTTACTATCCTTTGATTATCAGATACATAGAAACTTGCAAAATAAACTTTTGGAAAGTTTACCGAAGTATTGATAAATTAAACACTTGATTATCTGTTGTTTATAAGAAATTTTGCGAATAGTGTAAATTACTAATAATCAATACGTTAAAGTTTTATAACGAACCATTGTAATCGATTATGATAATTAAAGCTATAAAAAAAAGGCCCAAATTATGAGGCCTTTTTTTTATGCATGCATTTTTTTTACCCAAAATATTCAATATGAAATCTATAGGGAAAATTGAGTTTTACATACTCAGATCTTTATAAAACAAATCCTTGGCTTCTATTGTCATGCCTTCATTATGACATTGAAGGGCGAAAAACCCCTTCTTATATTCATCATCTTCGTAAGTCATCACAAGTTCTTCATTTACCCAGATGTTAACTGTTGAGCCAACTGCTCTTACCCGCATAGTGAACCATTCATCGTCTTTCGTTATCAGCTTTGTGGCTTTGCCAGTTGGTGTGCCCGGCTTCCATAGCCAACCTGTATGGGCATCTTGGGTGTGGCAAATCTGTGCTTCATAACCTTTTGGGTAGCTGTCGGGATTATCAGCTGGAGGGTTACTGCGAAAATACAGTCCGCTGTTGCTCCCGCCACCCTGGTCACTTATCCTAAAAGTTCCCTTCACTTCCAAGTCTGTCAATTCTGGGGCTGCATAAATGTGCCCGTTTTTTCCAGTACCTATGAGCACACCATTTTCTATTTTCCAATCGGCTTTTCCTCGAATTATCCATCCGTCAAGATTTTTCCCATTGAAAAAGGAAACCCATTCAGATGATGTTACCGCAACTTTTTCTATAGTTGCTTCTTCATTGTTTTCTTTTTTCTGATTTGATTGACAGGCAGTTATGCAAAAGCTAACTAACAATGCCAGTAGAAATAATCGATTTTTTTTCATTTTATTTAAATTGTGACATACTGAATTCCAAGCCAAACGGTTGAAAATTATTTCAGGATATGTTTAATAATTCTATAATTTTAACTTCATTCATCTTTCGATAAATTGCTTATTGAATGTTTTTGTTTTAAAGTATCACTGGAAAAAGCAGCCATTTATTGTTGCTGAGAATCTACAAAGCCTTAATTATAAGGCTAATAAATATACGCTTTGAATAAGTTTTAGTACTATAAAAATGTCATTATTTTCGATGATGAATAAAATGTAGTTTTGTTATCAGCTAAAGTTTTTAAAAAGCCTGAAATGTTAATAGAAAAATTCAACACTAAATTGCTGCATAAAGATCTAAAATGGTTTTGTGAACCATCAATATGGTCCTTGAAAGAAGAGCAACTGCATATCACCCCGGATGAGGCTACTGACTTTTGGCAAAAAACGCATTATGGATTTGATGCAGATAATGGGCACTTTTTATACGGTGAAGTAAGTGGTGATTTTATAATGGAGACGAGGGTTCAATGTACATTTAGTCACCAGTATGACCAAGCAGGTTTGATGGTACGCGTTTCTGATCAATGTTGGATAAAAACCTCTGTTGAGTATGAATCTGATGAGCCAAATAAATTGGGTGTGGTAGTGACAGCCAATGGATTTTCAGACTGGTCAACCCAGGATGTGGGGGATGATTTTACGGATTTTAAGTTGAAGATTATTCGAACTGGCTCAGATTACAAAGTGTCTTTCTTCCATTCAAAATCCAATAAATGGATTCAGATTCGGATGTTTCATTTGATGGATAAAACAAGGGTAATGGCTGGTCTTTATGCTTGCAGCCCCAAGAAGGCTCCATTTACTGCTCGATTCAATTATTTAAAAATGGAGTAATTCAAACTCCACAGGAGCAAAAATTTGAGTTGATTTTTCTGATTTATTAAGAATATAATATATGTTGTTTAGTTTTTTTTCTTCTTAAATAACCTTTTCAGGCCCTTGAATATTCCTTTGTCTTCCTTCCTTTTGGGGACTGGTTTTTTGGAATATTTCTTTTTTTCTTCTTTTTCAGCCTTCTCTTCCTTTTTTCCAAATATCTCTTCCCAAACCGTCAGGTCTTCTTTGAATGGGTCGCAATTGAGTTTTTGTTGAATGTGAGATGGGGGTGGCTTAAATCGTGCTCTGGCAATCTTTGTAAAGTTGGAACTTTTATTTATCTGCTGTTGATATAATGCATAAATCGGCAGCGCCATATTGGCACCCTGCCCAAGGGCTGTTGTTCTGAAATGAATTGCCGGAAACTCTCCACCTACCCAGATTCCACTCACCAATTTGGGAGTCATGGCCATGAACCAACCATCGGCATTTGATTGCGTTGTACCTGTTTTTCCGGCAACGTCATTGGGTAATTTGTACTTACTTCTCAAGCGAACTGCAGTCCCTGAATTGACAACGTTTTTTAACATCTCGACCATCATCTGGCTGGTAGCAAGAGACAATATTTGCTTGCTTCGTGTTTTATGGTGTTTCCATATCACTTTTCCATCCCTATTTTCAATGCGTGAAATAGTATATGGTTTAGTGTGTTTGCCTTTATTGACAAACGTGCAGTAGGCTTCCACCATTTCGATAAGAGATATACTGGGCGTGCCAAGTGCAATGGAAGGAACCTTGGGTATATTGCTATCAATTCCCATGGACCTTGCTAAGGCAATAGTATTGTCAATCCCTGACTGTTGGAGAACCTTCACAGATACTGTGTTTACTGAGTTCGTCAGCGCACCTTCCAAAGAGTATTTTCCTTCATATTCATTTCCAGAATTTGCTGGTGTCCATGTTTTATCTTTTTCTTCATAGGTTTCTTGTTCAGCTTTTATATAATCGCACGGTGAAATGTTTTGTTCAAGTGCAGAGGCATAAACTATTGGTTTAAAGATAGATCCGACTTGTCTTTTTGCTCGCTTGTTTACATGATCATACTGGAAATTTCGGTGATTTATTCCTCCTACCCAGGCCTTGACCTGTCCTGATGTTGGGTCAATCGATAAAAATCCGGTGCCCAGAAATCTTAAATAATACTTAATAGAATCCATTGTACTCATTTCTCTGATTTCTTTGCCATTCCAGGAATAGACCTCCATTTTTCTTTTCTGGTTAATGAGCAACTTTATGGAGTCTTTGGATATACCACTATTCACAAGACTTCGATAGGTTGTACTTTGCTTCAAAGCCAATTGCAAGATTTTTTCATCTTTTTCCCATGGCTTATTTCGACCTTTCCAATGTGAATCAAAGCTTGCCTGAAGATCTCTCATGTGCTTAAATACCGCCTTCTCAGCATATGTTTGCAAGCGGGAGTCGATGGTAGTATAGATTTTTAGTCCATCGGTGTATAAGTTATAACTTTCTCCAAGACTATCAGATATTTGGGGAATTAGCTTATTGAGTGTCAGGCGGATATGTTCTCTAAAGTATGTTGCCAAACCATCATTCTGGTCAATTTTTTTATAATGTAGTTCGACGGGAAGAGCTGTTATAGAATCCAGAAGTTCTCGTTCGATCAATTGAGCTTTGGCCATTTGAGCCAAAACTATATTTCTTCTGCTCGAGGCTCTTTCAGGATGATTGTGAGGATTATAATATGTTGTTGCCTTCAGCATACCGATAAGCATAGCGGCTTCCTGGATATTTACTTTATTTGCATATTTTTGAAAAAAACGTTTTCCTGCTGCATCTACTCCAAATATATTTCCACCAAACGGGACAGTATTCAAATACAGTGTTAAAATTTCTTCTTTGGAATAAATATCTTCTAACTCAGAAGCGATAAGCATTTCTCGAAGTTTTACAATTACCATGGAGAAAAAGGGATAGTCCTGTCGAGGATAAATGTTTTTGACCAACTGCTGGGTAATGGTCGATCCGCCTCCGGCACTTCTGTCTCCAAGAAGTAATGTTTTGAAAAATACCCTGACCAGGCTTTTAAAGTCAATTCCGTGGTGTTCAAAAAATCGAGCATCCTCTGTTGCAACCAAAGCATTTATCACATTGGGTGATATTTGATTAAAATCCAGAACAGTTCTGTTTTGGATGAAATACCTGCCTAATAACTTTCCATCATCACTGAATACTTCCGACGCATCAAAATTTCGGATATTACTTAATTGTTCCTTGTTGGGTAGCTTGCCAAATGTGCCTGACTTAATGCCAAATAACAAAAGAAGTGGCAGGCTCATTAATGCGATGAGGAAATAAATAGCAAGTTTTATTCCCCATTTTCGGAAATCGAATGATTCCTTTTTTTTCCTTTTTCGTTTAGATTTCAATACACCTCTATTTCCTGCAAAGTAACATTCATAATGTGGTTTTATCAAACGAATGTGTAATCTAAAGATCAGGGAAAAGTGATTAAGCATTTGAACGAACGCCATATCAAAACCATCGTCATGAAAAATGTAGGCAGTTGTTGGATAACCTTATTGCTTGCGTTGCAAAAAGCTGGTATTGAAGTTTATTGATAAGCGGATATCAAAAAAAACTCGATTGCACTATTGACTGTCTCAATATCATTGTTGGTAAATTTGCTGATCTGGTCAAAAGTAAATATCTAGCATGTTAAGTTTTTCTTCATTGTAGGGTCCTATACCACCGATTATCTTCAGGTTATTTTTTTGATTTTTGTCAGCTCTACCAAAACCATCATAATTCAACATATGTCGGCGTTGAGCAATACGCATTAGTATCGCATCTTTTTCGCTATGTTCATTTTCTTTGGCATGCAGTTTTGTATTGGTTTCTTCTATTTCATCAACGGCTTTTATAAACAAATCCTTGGAAGCATCATGCACTTTTTGAAAACAACTTTTAATTCTATAATAACTTGGAAAAGAGCAATTTTATTTAAATTATAATTTATTTATAAAAGACTATTATTTATTATAAAACAAGGAAAAAGAAATTTATTGTTATGAATAATCGTGTAATTGATATTGTTAAAAGAGCTTGAATAAAGTGCATAAAATACCAATAATAATTTCTATTAAATGATAGTACATTTGCAAAAGTATCTTGTATTATAGAATTGAAGAGATAATTGTTTTTACCAGTAAAAAAAACTTAAACTCATGAAAATAACCTATACTATTTCAACAATCTTCATCTTGGTATTATTTGCTTGTAGCCAACAAAAGCTATCAACAAAAGATAATGAAGATAGCCATAGCCAATTCCAAAGAGTAAATTATAATAATCCTAATTTGTCAGTTGACCTTGGGGTGGGCTTATGGGCATGGCCGCTGCCGGTGGATTATGATATGGATGGAGATTACGACTTGCTCGTTTCTTGCAGCGACAAACCTTTTAATGGTGTCTATTTTTTCGAAAATACTTCCGGAGATGTATTTCCAGTATTTAATCCGCCGGTTCATATTGGTGATCCTGTAAAGAATATTCAAATATCGTATGTCGATGGAGAGCCAAGGTTTTTGCAACCCGGCAAAGAGCTATTGGATTTTACACAATCTTTTGGAAGTAAATCTACTAACCTATTTCCGGATGATTCTATTACCAAGCTTCACAACAAGATTCGATTTAACCAATGGAAATATGTTGACTATGAAGATGATGGAGATTTGGATATTGTAGTGGGTATCCAGGATGGAGAAGACTATGGTTGGGACAATGCCTTTGATGATCAGGGCAATTGGACCAATGGTCCATTGCATGGATATGTTTATTTAATTGAAAATGTGATGGGCAAATACATACTAAGAGATAAAATTATTGCGGGAGGTAAGCCAATTGATGTTTATGGGGCACCATCACCAAATTTCGATGATTTCGATAACGATGGAGATCTGGATATCATTTGTGGTGAGTTTTTAGATAAGTTTACCTGGTTTGAAAATATTGGATCAAGAAAAAATCCAAAATATGCCAAAGGGAGATATCTGGAAAATTCATTGGGTATTTTAAAAATGGATTTAGAAATGATCCTTCCGGTTTCTCTGGACTGGGATAAAGATGGTGATATTGACCTGGTGGTTGGAGATGAAGATGGCAGAGTGGCATGGGTAGAAAATACAGGGAAAGTTAAAAACCATATGCCGGTCTTCAATTCTCCAAAATATTTCCAACAAAAGGCTCAATTTTTAAAATTTGGATCTTTGGTTACACCTTTTAGCACAGACTGGGATGATGATGGCGATGAGGATTTGATTTGTGGAAATTCTGCCGGTTACATTGGTTTCATTGAAAATCTTGACGGAGGTGATCCACCCAGTTGGGCCAAGCCGGTTTATTTGAATGCAGGAAACGAGACAATACGAATTCAGGCAGGAGAAAATGGATCAATTCAGGGACCTTGCGAAGCAAAATGGGGATACACCACACTATCGATTGCTGACTGGAATAATGATGGATTAAAAGACATTATTGTAAATTCCATTTGGGGAGAGATACTTTGGTATGAGAATATTGGTACTAAAGGAAAGCCTAAATTGGCAAAAGAAAAGTCAATACAGGTCCAATGGCCTAGCAAAGCTCCTAAACCAGATTGGTACTGGTGGGACCCCAAACCAAATGCGCTGGCTACTCAGTGGCGCACCACTCCAACAGCTATTGACTGGAACAAGGATGGATTGATGGATTTGATCATGCTGGATTTTGAGGGGTATTTAAGCTTTTTTGAAAGATTTGAAACGGACAAAGGTTTAATACTAAAGCCAGGTAAACATATTTTTACTTCAGATCCTGGATCATTCAACCGCAAAAATAAAGTGATGGATAGTACAAAAGGATTCCTTAGGCTAAATACTGATAAGTATGGACGCAGCGGAAGGCGGAAGTTAGCATTTGGAGACTGGGATAGTGATGGAGATATAGACATTATTTTGAATAGCATCAATGCTGTATTATTAGAAAATATTGGAACAGATAATGATATGACTAACTTGAAACTGACAAGCAATTTTACGAATCAAAAAATAGCAGGACATACCACAAGTCCAACCTTGGTTGATTGGGATAAAAACGGAAAACCCGATTTGTTGATAGGAGCGGAGGATGGCCATTTTTATTATTTGAAGAATGAATAAGTTAATTGACTGATAAATTTAGCTTATTATCTCATTTCATTTTGAAGATTATCGACATATTTGACCACCAATAGATAGTCCAGTAAGGATGCTCCTGCATTGCAATCTGGTATATTTAAGTATCTTTAATTGCTAATTATATTTCGCATTGTACACTGTTATTGACATAGAAACTACCGGGGGATCGGCAAAATCGAGCAAAATTATCGAAGTGGCCATAGTAACATTCGATGGGAATTTGATCTTGGATTTCTATTCGACTTTGATTAATCCCCAAAGGCATATACCTCCTTTCATTACTTCACTGACAGGTATCACAAACGAAATGGTGGAGTCATCTCCCACATTTGATGAAGTTGCAGAAACGATTCTTAAAAAAACCAAAGACAAAATATTTGTTGCTCACAATGTGAATTTTGACTATGGGTTTATTAAAAATGAATTCAATAATCTCAATATAAAATTTGATCGGAAAAAATTGTGTACCGTGCGGCTTGCCAGAAAAATTATTCCGGGATTCAGATCTTATAGCCTTGGTGTTCTTACCATTGAACTTGGTATCGACATCAACAATCGACATCGCGCATTGGGAGATGCAGAAGCAACGGCCAAAGTACTGGAGATATTAATAAAAAAAGATGTAGATAATTTTATAGCACATTCGCTTAAGAAAAATTCAAAGGAGGCCACGCTGCCTCCAAATCTTGCGAAATCAGTATTTGATCAACTACCGGAAAAAGCAGGCGTATATTATTTTCATAATAAGAATGGAACCGTAGTATATGTAGGAAAGGCCAAGGATATAAAGAGTAGAATTACCGGACATTTTACCGGTGACTCCGCAAAAAACAAACGCTTATTTCATGAGCATATCCACAATATCAGTTATGAGCTTACCGGTAATGAACTGATTGCATTGTTGCTGGAGGCTGGGGAAATAAAGAGGTTGTGGCCTGAGTATAATCGATCGCAGAAATACACCTCCAAAACCCAGGGCCTATTTCAGTACACAGACCGCAAGGGATATGAGCGACTTACCATAGCCAAAATGCCTCCCGGTTCGGCAGCATTGGCAACATTCAGAAATCTCCAAGAGGGTAGGGTGGTTGTAAATGAAATGATTAAAAAACATAAACTTTGCCCTAAGCTAAGCGGTCTTCAAAAATCTGAAGGTGCTTGTTTTGACCATAAACTTGGCCTTTGTGATGGTGCATGCTATGGGAAAATTTCACCTGAGTATTATAACCACAGAGTGGCATTGGCAATCAGATCTTTGGAAGTGGAAAAGAAAACTTTTGCTATCATTGGACGTGGTCGCAATGCCGAAGAAAGAACATTGGTACTGGTGGAAAATGGAACTTACCTGGGGCATGGATACACCTCCTTTGATCTTCCGGCAAATTCATTTGATACCTTAAAAGAACGGATTAGTTCTTTTCCTGATAATCTCGATATTCAAAAAATCCTGAAGCAATATCTTAAAAATGCCTGTGGAGAAGAGATTGTTTATTTTTGATTTTATTTCAGTCAAAAGGCGGTCAATTATTATATTTTTTAACGATCGTTTTTAAATGCTTGAATTTATATTCGCGATCAATAATCTTTTTCATGAGATTATAATCATCATTAAAATATTTTTTCATGGTATTGACAAACTCATCTTTTTGATGACTAACGCTCCCTAATAGATTTTTTGATTCACAACTTAAGATAAATATGGAGCCATTGTAATTGTAATTACTTAAATTTTCATCAATGAGAGCAGGAATCAATCCCCCACCCATAGCATTTGAAAACGTTAAAGTAATATCAGGATTAAGGATTAAAAGATCAACTTTTCCTTTTTGTATAATTTTGGCCCGGACTATGTCAAAATGCAAATCATTATCTTCAAATGGATAAAAATTAGTCAATATTCTGAATGTATCCTTTTTAATTGCATACTCTGTTATGTCACTTAATCTGTATGTTTTTGGGGTCTTATCTTTTTTGGTTAACCATACTTCAATTTCCAACTCTCCGGTTTCTATTGATCTATTCTGCTTGATAAAACCATTAATTGTTAAATTGGAAAGAAGTTTTACATACCCATTTTGAGCATTTATTGATGAATAAAATAATGTGAATATTAAAAAAATGGGTATGCTTTTCATGGTTGAAATGAATTGTAAAAAATAGTATAGTAGAGACGACTTCTTTTGATTAATTCCCTAAATATACAGATGGGTTATAATAAATCACTTTTGCGGAACTATTCTCACCACCATCCCTGGGCTTTCTGTGCTTATGTAAATATACCCATCTGGCCCTTGGGTGATGGCCCTAATTCTACCCAGTTTTTCAAATAATTTTTCTTCGTGAATTACTTTTTCTCCTTCCAATTCTAATCTGGCGACATACTGAAATTTCAATGAACCTACCAGCAGATTGCCCTCCCAGTTTTGATAAAGTTCTCCTGTCACAAAACTCATTCCACATGGAGCAATGGATGGATCCCAATAGTGCAAAGGGTCTGCTATGCCTTCTTTTGAGGTGATTTCTGTAATGGTAGTGCCACTGTAGTTTTTACCAAAAGTCACCTCAGCCCAGCCGTAATTTAACCCTGGCTTTATGATATTTATCTCATCTCCACCTCTTGGTCCGTGTTCGTGGGTCCAAATCTCTCTGCTTGTCGGATGAATAGCCATACCTTGTGAGTTTCGATTTCCATAAGTATATATCTCCCTTTTGGCTCCTGAGGTATTTACAAAAGGATTGTCATTGGGAATGCTACCATCATCGTGGATTCTGTGTATTTTACCGGAATGATTTTCTAATGTTTGGGCATTTGGTCTATTCCCACGGTCACCGACCGAAAAGAAAAGATACCCTTCATCGTCAAATTCCATTCTCCCACCAAAGTGTCTTCCACCATCTTCATAGGGTGCCGCTTGAAAAATTACTTCCTTATTGGTGAGATTAAAATCTCCCAGCTTGGCTCTCATTATTGCTGTATTTCCTCCACCTTTTCCTGGGGCAGCATAGATTATATAAAGCCAGCCGTTTGATTCGTAATCCGGGTGAAGTTGAATTTCAAATAATCCACCCTGACCTCTAGCATAAACCTCGGGAACACCAGTAATTTTTTGATCAAGTAGTTTGTCGTCTCTTATAATTCTGATTTCCCCATCTCTTTCTGTAACAAGCAAATCATTATTTGGAAGGAAGGTAAGCCCCCATGGATTATTAAGACCAGTAGCTATGGTATCAATTTTGTAATTTAATTTTTCTGAGGAAATAAAGTTATCGTTATTCGGATCAATTAGTTTTTTAAAACCATCATCATTGGTGCATCCAAAAGTGAGGATTAACAATATTGAGAAGATAAATGAAGCCATAGCGAAATATTTCATTTTGAAATTATTTAATTCTGCGATAAATCAATTCTACAATGTTTCCTGTTTTGGATTATTAAATATCCATAAACATTGTCAATACCCCAAATAATCATTTCCAAACTAATCGATTTTTTAATATGTAATCAAACATCTCATCATACAAAATCAACTGGATATCTAGTATATCACCATAACTTACAATAGGGTCCGGAGAATTTTTAGAGACAGAGCCATGGCTGCATTCGAAAGTAAAGGCCATCGTTCCTGAAACATGATGCAATGCACTTATAAGGTTAAATGTAGTTTTTGGTGGAAATTCTTCATCATCAATTTTGGGTTTCCAAAACCAATCATTGGGTCTGTATGCTAGCCCAGCTTTATCATATCGACTATTCAAATTCAAAGCGATATCATGTACCCTGTACTTCATAAACATGGCGATGTAGGCAGGCTGTAATATAAAAGGGGCATTTCCATGAGAATGTAGCGATACCGTAATGTCAGGAGCTTCAAGCCTGGCAATTTGCATGATAGCTGCAGTTTCTTTTGCCATCGGATAGAAGTATTCATCCTGCATCATATTAATCCCATCGTTGTTAAAGTATGCACCCAATATTCCAACATTTCCTTTCATTGGATGAACTGATTTTGCTTGAGGCCAGCCCCATGATGTTCCGTCCTTGCGCGTTCCCTGTCCATATTTGGTCATAATCTTAGTAGGGACACCAACAAAACTATCGTAAGGGCATCTTTTTCTTCCATCGGGATTTGAGCAAGGGATGATAATTGTTCGGCATTTATCCATTTTATTTTTTAGCGATGACCAGTCCTTTCCCCTGTAGTCTTTACCTGTTTCGGCAATATGTATCAGATTTACTAATCCGACAATCCCTTCTACTTCTTGTCCATGAACCGGACCGATAAAGAATACTACTGGTTTAGTAGAGCTATCTTTTTTTGCATAATATGCCGGATTTCGTGCAGCTACAGCAGAATTATAATTAGCCTCTGAATTGAAATCCTCTTTATCACCATAATAAACAGCATACACGGGCAAACCCCCGGGCGAAGTGGCAATAGTTTCAAATTTGCCCAGCTTTATATTTTTCAATTCATCTGCAATATCTGATAGTTTCGATTTAAAAAATTCAGGGATATCAGTATTGTTGGGAGGGTCGCCGGCTTCAATCTTTATTTGTGAATACACATTGGTGCTAAAGATTATTGCAATTAGAAAAGGCATCAGTTTTTGAATTAATTTACTCATAAGTTTAAAGTTTAATTTTTGCAGTTTATCAGATTAGATAATTTTGCCTTTATGCATACTTCCCTTTTTCCGGCAGGTCACTCGTTAAAATAAAATTGGAATCATGCTGAGTAAATATTATAATAAAATTTGCATATCTCCCATAGGGCCAATTTTTTCTGGCAATTCTGTCTCATCAAGCATTTGTCTGATATCTCTTTCTATGCCTCTAGCCATGGAAGTGATAGGTACATCATTGTACAAACCCTCAAAAGGATTCTCACTATATTCACCAACCATTTCCATAGTATGGAATACCCAGGAAATCAAAGCAGAAAATGGTATGGACAACCAAATGAAATATTCATAGCTCAGCCCAGCAAAGGAATTGATCATGCTGAATGGAAGCAGCAAAATAAATAACCATATAAAATAATAATTAAGACTGGCGTACTGCCTGGGAAAGGGGTAGTTTTTTATGCGCTCCGATTTCCCTTGCAGTTCATAAATTTCTGAAAGTTTACTACCCAACTCCATATGTCTGAAATCATCAATGAGTCCTCGACGTTTTAATTTTAACAAATGCCTGGATTGCAGACTTACAATATGGGCAGCTCTATTGTCTTTTTTAAGAATATATTCTAGTTCATCTTTAGAAAGATAATCCTTGAGACTATCCATTTGTTTTTCATCAGGGAATACCCCTGCCGCTTTTCTCATTTTTTTATAAATTTTTGAATCATGCTCCCAGGGTTTCAGTTCGCGCATCTGAAAGGTCAGTGCTTTTAGCCAGGCAATGTGACGGTAAATAAGCGTTTTATGTATTTCAGATATTTCTTTAGTGCTAACAGGCTCGCTGGCAAATTCATCTGTGATGTAGTCACGAGACAAAATGGTAAATGAGCGTGAGGCATTTACAATTCCTCCCCATATTTTACGTGCCTCCCAGAGGCGTTCATAAGATGAATTGTTCTTAAAACCCAGATAAAAAGCTACCACAATACCTACAAGGGAGATAGGCTGCCAGGGAATTGCTACCCATTTAAATTCAAAAACCTCGTAAAGTATTACAGGTATTGTACTGATTATCAAGAAAATAAAAATGTATTTTTTAGTCCATTTGAGTATTTCCCAAATTGTATATTTCTTTCCTGCGTGCATATTTTTTTATTTTATAATCTGATTAATTGCTTCATTTACTTCTGTTACCGGCAATTTGCAAGTCTTGTTCTGGCATACAAAAATTGTTGTCTGTCCTTCGATTAATTTATTTTCCAATAAGGCCAGGGAGCCTTCATTTTTTCCTCCCGACAGAAAAACATTTGGCAAATAATGCTTATCAAATTCCTTCCTTTTGATATCATAATCTTTCCCGACAATAGCAACTTCATAGGGGTCATTGGCAAACCATAACATCAGGATAGACCAATTGGCATAGTAAGCACCATTCTCAATCGTGGTTTCCTTTACATTATTCAGCATTCTTTTTGATTTTTCAAGATAGTCATCATTATAGAAATACTGGCCGAGAACGAATAAATTCTTGGCCATTTGCGAATTGGAAGCAGGGATGACATTATCGGAAACTTCCATTTTCCTTGCAATAAGTTCGGGATCAATGTCTGATGTGTAATAAAACATCCCGCTTTTTTCATCATAAAAATGTGCGATGGAATAGGCGCACAATTCATTGGATATTTTTAACCATTTTTCATCAAAGGTGGCTTCATACAATGCGATGAAAGCCTCTATGGTAAAGGCATAATCATCCAAAAATCCATTGATGGAAGATTTGCCATTTTTATAGTTTCTGTTCAATCTATAATCTTTCGACATAAAATTACTCTTTATAAAATTTGCATTTTTCAAGGCATTTTTCAAGTATTCCTTATTGTCAAAAATCCTATAAGCATCGACATATCCTTTGAGCATCAGGGAGTTCCATGAAGTGAGAATCTTGTCATCGAGTCCAGGGCGTATTCGTGATGATCGGGCTGTTAGCAGCAATTGCTTGGCTTTTTTGATTAAATCAAATAGCTCATCTGTACTTATATTATTAGCTGCGGCAAATTTCTCATCTGATTCAGAAATGAGCAATATGTTATTTCCATGTTCCCAGTTTCCTTTTTCAGAAACATTATAATAATCCATTACTAATGCTGCCCGATCACCCAATACTTTTTGCAATTCAGCTTTCGTCCACACATAAAACTTCCCTTCTTCACCTTCGCTATCGGCATCGAGAGAGGAATAAAATCCCCCTTCATCGGAAGTCAATTCTCTTTCCATAAAAGCTAGCGTTTCAGAAACTATGGTTTTATATTTTGGATTTTTTGATTGCTGAAATGCCTTGGTATACAAGCTGACCAACTGGGCGTTGTCGTAAAGCATTTTTTCGAAGTGCGGAACTTTCCAGTATTCATCGGTAGAATACCTTGCAAATCCACCACCAACCTGATCGTAAATGCCACCGTCAGCCATTTTGTCAAGCGTGGTTATGACAGACTTTATCGCATCTGCATTTTGAGATAAAAAATGGTATTGAAGTAAAAACTGATAGCCAATCGGCATGGGAAATTTTGGCGCTCGCTTATTTCCTCCATGGGTAAAATCAATGTTTCGCTTCCAGTTATCAAAAATGATATCCAGGTCTTTTAATGAAAATGAAGCCTCCTCGGGATTATGGAAAATCAACTCGCTAGCTTGCACACCTTCCGTCAGTGATACTGCCTGTTGCTCTACCTTATCAGGATTTTGTTTCGTAAACTCCAGTACTTTTTTCAGCATATCCAACCACTGGTCTTTAGGGAAATAAGTGCCTCCATAAATAGGTCTTCCATCTGGTAGTGCGATACAATTTAATGGCCATCCTCCACTGCCCGTGAGCAATTGCACGGCACTCATATAAACCTGATCAATGTCCGGTCGCTCTTCTCTATCTACTTTTATAGCAACAAAATTATCATTCATGAATTTTGCAACTTCTTCATCTTCAAAACTCTCGTGCTCCATCACATGACACCAATGGCAGGCGGCATATCCTATGCTGACTATAATTAATTTGTTTTCATTTTTAGCCTTGTCCAATGCCTCCTTTCCCCAGGGATACCAGTTTACCGGATTATGGGCATGTTGCAATAAATAGGGGCTACTCTCATTGACGAGTTGATTGGTAAATTTATGTTGATCGGAATTCATGGTTTCTTTTTTTTTTGATTGGCCACATGAAGTGGAAGAAAGGAAACAAACAATGATGAATAGATAAATTATTTTCATAAATAGTAAAATTGGTAAATAGCCCAAGGGGATACATGTCTTACAGGTAAATTATAAATTTTGGTGTTTCAAAAGGAAATTTTCCACAGCTTGGATATATTTTGATTTTCTCTCCTGAAATAATCTGACATGATCAGGGCCATGGAAATAAATAGTTTCAATTTTAGCTGATTTACCCAAGTCCTTAAGTTCCTCTTTTAGAAATTCAACTCTTGTTGTATGATCATCCATGCTTTGCAGAATGAGGGTAGGGATATCAGTATCCAACAAAACAGATAACCTCATGCTATCTCCATATCCGTTAATTTGATCAGAATATAATTGGAATATTTTATTGAATATAATGTTGCCGGGTAAAAGGTACGGAGCTCCATCCTTTATTGTCTTTTTTGCATTCACCAACGGACTATCTAATATTATTTTTTCAATAACTATATTTTTGTTTTCATAGAGCTTGGTCAAGTCATCTCTTCCTGTTGCATTGAGTATTGCCATCGCACCCATGGAAAAACCATATAGTACCATAGTATTTTGTTTGAATTGGCTATTCAATAATAAAATTGATGCAACAACATCTTCACCAAATTTATAGCCCATATATGTTTTTGTGGCCTGAGATTTTCCTGAATTTCTCATATCAGGAATAAAGATATTGTAAATCGAATCCAGTTGTAACGAATCAATCAATGCCAGTTGTTTTATAGTTTTCAGCCTGTTTGATGTTCTTCCATGCACCAAAATTATACATTGATCAGTAGGCGTTTTTGCAGCAACATACCAGCCATTTAATCGTGTGCCATCAAGTGATTGGAAACTAACTTCTTCACTTTCGTAACCATAATCCTCTGGTTTATTGCGGTTTCCAATTAAGAATTTATGACGCAATACAGAATCTGAAAGTACTCTTTTAAATGTATATGGTTCATATTCGGTAATCATACTCACTGCAATGCGTGGTATAAATAAATACGCAACTACCAAAAGGGCGATAAATATGGCGAAAACGATGATGATGATTTTTTTCATTTTTTCTTCTTAATTTAAATAAGTACACAACATTGAAAATTTTGTGTACTTTATTCAAGGAACTTCAATTTGGGTCAAGCACTAAAGCCCTTATTAACCATGGCCACTATAATGGTCAGTGATTATTTCATTTTCCAAATTTCAATATTCGTAAAGCACCTTGAATTACCAAAATAAAAACAATTGTACCAATAATTAAATCAGGTTTATTTGAGTTTAACCAATACACTAAAAATCCTGCTGCAATTACACCAAGGTTTATAATTATATCATTGGAAGTGAAAATCAAACTTGCTTTCATATGTGCTTCTTCCTTACTTTTAGATTTTTGCATTAAATACAAACAAATTCCGTTTGCTATTAAAGCAAGAATAGAAACTATAATCATTGTTGAAAAATCAGGAAGTTTTTCCGCTCTATAAAATCGTCTTAAAACTTCTACAAATCCTATTATTGCAAGTGTTATTTGAAAATATCCCGCAATTTTTGCTATTCTTTTTTTTCTAATTAAAGTTCCGCCAACAGCAAAAAGACTAATTCCGTAAACAAATGAATCGGCAAGCATGTCCAAACTGTCAGCAACAAGTCCCATTGATCTAGAAATCAAACCAGTTGTCATCTCTATAGTGAAGAAAGCAAAGTTTACAGCAAGAACTGTCCATAGTAGTTTTTTTTGATTAGAGTTTTCTGAAAATCCAGTTTGGTCAGTCTGTTCAGTTTCCTGTTTTTCCCCTCCTAAATTCAGTTCAATTATTGATTTTTCGATTTGGTCAATTTGTCCGTTATGAAAAACAGTTAACTTCCGATTGGGAATATCAAAATCAAGATATTTTACACTTGAAATTTCATCTAATTTCATTCGGATTAAATTTTCTTCTGAAAGACAGTCCATTTTGGCAATTTCAAATATTGTTTTTTCCATTCACATTATCGTATGGGCAAACAGCAAGACTACATGTAACATATTAGTGGTATTTGTAAAATATTCAATGGTGCAAGTAGGTTCATGTTTTTTCTAATACAAAACCTGTAAATGATAAATATAATGAAATAAAAAGACGCAGAAAGAAAATGCGATTCAAAAAAATAATCGCTTAATTAAAAAATGATAATAACCATACAAAACTGAAAAATTCATGATCAATAAAACATTCAACAAATTATTATATCATCATTGGATAGTGTTTTCATTAGAGTGTTAATTACTATTTTCACGAGCTACTAGATGTAAAACTATCAATCGATTAGGATATCAATTAATCAGTTGGGCTATTTTAAAGGAAAAACCCCATCCCCTTTGGATCCCATATAAGCCCCCCATACCGGATCTTTTCTAACTTTGATATTTGTAGAAATGCGTTTAACCTTCATCCCTAAAAAAGCCAGAACATCTGTATTTGGGCTGAAATATTGACAATAAACAATATCAAGATATGCATCATTATCCAGATCACCAATCCATGGAGTAGTAAAAATATTCTTGAATCCTTGCATTTGATCAATTATAAAAATTGACTCTTTTTTAAAATCAATTGCAACCAATTTATTCACTACCGAACCATTTTCAAATTCGTTGATGCTGAGGATTGCTTCATCATATCCATCATTATTCAAATCATATATAACAGGGGAAGCGGTCCCTGTGAAGCTGGTTGTATCAGAATAAACTACTTTTCCACTTTTACCATCAAGCATTATTTGTATTGTACCTGGGCCATTCATCACAGTTGTGAAAAAATCCGGTATATTATCATCAGTAAAAAAACCTACTCCAAAACCCGTACTGGTTTGCGCATTCTCAATTTTGTTTTCCCAAATGATTGAGTTGTCGCTACCATCAATTGCAAAAACTGTACTTGCAAGAGAAATAGCTACAATATCCAACAATCCATCCCGGGTAATATCTGCAACTACAGGAGGGGCTATGAAACCATACCCAATCTCGGAAGCTAAAGTTTTTGCCTTTTCGAGGCCTGAATCCATAAAATCAGATAATAATATTTGATATAAATTCCCTTTGATAGTTTCTCCTCCCGAACCAAAAATTATGGTATGATCAATAGTCCCGGGTTGAACAAAACAAATTGGCGACATATACGATTCCTTTCCATCCGGCATGGTATCAGCTTGAATAATTTCACCGGATTTAGAATCAATTATCATCAGTACCCCAGGGGATCTATCTTTTTCAGAATACGCAGCTACACTCGAATTCCCTCCATTTACGGTTAATAAATCAAGAACATCATCATCGTTTTGATCAGGGATTAATATGCTATTGTAAAAATTGAATCTTGCATAATGTGCAATTGGGTCCTGATCATATTTAATATAATCATACTTCCAAATTACCTCTCCATTTTTACCATTAAGTGCTTTGAAATTTGGAGTCCTCCCGCCTATAAAAACATCATCTATTCCGTCGCCGGTTATATCATAAAATGTAGCAGATCCAAAAACCTGATCAGTTGCGTCTTGCTGCCATAATAAATTTCCATTTTTTCCATCAAAAGCCAACACCCCTTGTTCGCTAGATTGAAATTCGTTTTTCCCAGCACCTATGACTATATCAAGAATGCCATCACTATTCAAGTCTGCGGACCGAGGAGAAGATTGTGAACCGATCTTATAAAGCGTTTTATTCCAGATCAACTCATTTTTTTTCGTAGAACAATTTTGAAGAAGGAATAAAAGTGTAAAGATGACAAAGAAAAATTCATTTTTGTGGTGTTTTATTTTCATGATTTTATATCGTTCTATTTGAAGAGAAAAAAAGTTACGAGTGCCTTCATTTCATTTTCGAATTTTATGATTTACAACTTCTAACATCTTCAGGTCAAGCCCCCTGTCATAATTTAAAAGTAAAATATATAAAGCTAAAAGCAAACATCAGAACCTGTTCAAGTCAGAATTATAGGAGCTAAATTTAATTCAAATAATTATTCTTCGAATTATTAGGGTTAAATTTAATTCATTAAATTCGACTGCAAATTTACCTCACATGAAAAACCTACTCTATATTACTTTCTGTATTATCCTGATTTTTATGATGTCTGCTTATGATGATAATGAGCAAAAGGTAATTGTATTTAAAGAAAATGGTTCGTGGTGCTGGTTTCAGGATGAGCGAGCCATCATTTATAACAAGCAATTAATTTTTGGATCGGTTGCTGACAGATATGGCAAGAACGGTGAGCAGCTAGATGGAAATATTGAAGTGACCTCCTATGACCTGAAATCCAATAAATCACTTGGGACATTTACACTTCATGAAAAGCTTGAAGCAGATGATCATAATGTACCGGCAGTCATGACATTACAGGACGGTCGACTCTTATCAGTTTATTCAAAGCACAATACAGACAGTTTGATTCGGTATCGAATTTCCAAGCATACAGACACCACGGATTGGGAGGAGGAGCAGACCATAAAAGGCACTGGAGGAGTTACCTATTCTAATCTTCATTTTCTTCAATCAGAAAATAATGGTAAAGGAAGGATATATAATTTTTATAGGGGAGCTGACAGGTCTCCTTATTATGTCTTTTCAGATGATCAGGCCAAAAGCTGGCAGGCCGGAAACAATTTGGTGACATTTGAAACCAGATTTCCATATCTAAAATATGCTTCAGATGGGAAAAACAAAATACATTTTATTACGACGGAAAGCCATCCTATATTTTTGGGGTGCAGTATTTATCATGGCTATATTGAAAAAGAAAAAGTATATACTTCTGCAGGGAAATTGATCCGGGATTTAAAGGAGGGTCCCATTCAGCCATTTGAGGCCACCAAAATATTTCAAGGAGACACCCTGAAAAATGCCTGGACTATTGACCTGCATCTTGATAAAAATGACAAACCATATATTGCATACTCAGTGAGAAAAGATACTGATCACATCCAATATCGGTATGCCCGTTGGGATGGCGAATCATGGAATGATCATTTTCTGGCATTTGCCGGTAGGGCGCTTTATGAGGCTGAGCGCCACTATAGTGGGCTTGTTGCATTGGACCCCGACAATCCTGATGTTGTCTATATTTCGACAGACGCTGATCCTGTGACTGAAACCCCATTAATTAGTACTCGGGATAATGTAAGGCACTATGAAATTTATAAAGGTACGACTGCTGATTCAGGACGAACTTGGGAATGGACGCCTGTGACACAGCATTCAATTCAGGATAATGTACGTCCAATTATGCCAAAAGGAAGTAATGAGTTTAAAGCAGTCCTTTGGCTTAGAGGATCAATAAAGAGCTACGAAGACTATAATTTTGATGTTGTAGGGTTGATCAATCCGTGATGCGATATCGATTATTTTTTTTCGCTATTCGGCAATAGTTCCCCGTAATCGGAGATGATTTCATTTATCTTTTTAAACTCAGCCAAAGTAATTCTTGCGCAGTTGATGATTTTTTTATGGAGCAGGATTTGAGTTTGTTTTATGTACTAGATCTATCTCCTCCAATGCTTCATCTGGGATAATCACATCAATACTGTTTATGTTTTCTTTAAGTTGTTTCATCGAAGTAGCTCCAATGATATTACTACATACGAAGGGTCTGGAGTTAACATATGCCAGGGACATTTGGGAAGGAGAAAGTCCAAATTTAATTGCAATATTGATGTATTTCTCAGCAACAGCATAAATTGCTTTACTGGAAAATCTTGTTAAATTGGGGAAAAGTTTGATTCTGCAATTTTCTACATAAGATCCATTGTGATATTTCCCGGAAAGCAAACCGAATGCCATTGGAGAATAAACCAAAAGCGCTACTTTTTCTCGCATACAAATCTCCGAAAGTCCTACCTCAAATGATCTGTTTAAAAGGTTGTATGGATTTTGAATGATTATGGGCTTTGGCAGGCCTGCTAGCTCCGCAGTGTACAGATAGTGCATCAAACCCCAGGGAGTTTCATTGGAAACACCCCAATGCCTGATTTTACCCTTTTTAATAATTTCACTAAGGCTGTGTATCACCTCTAAAAAATTGTCTTCCCACTTTTCATTTTTATCATATTCATAATCCAGCTTACCAAAGTTATTCACTTTTCTTTCAGGCCAGTGCAATTGATAGATGTCCAAATAGTCAGTCTGGAGTCTTTGCAAACTTCTATCGACAGCCATATTTAATTGTTCTTTAGAAAAATTTATTGGATCTCTCAAGAATTCCAACCCGGGGCGTGGTCCTGCTATTTTTGTTGCTAAAACCAACTTGTCTCTGTCTTGTCTATTTTTTAACCATGAACCAATATACCTTTCTGTAGAACCCTGTGTTTCCTTCCGCACCGGAGCACTATAAAGTTCTGCCGTATCTATAAAATTAATCCCTTGTTCAATAGCAAAATCCAGTTGTTCGTGGGCCTCACTTTCAGTATTTTGCTGGCCGAATGTCATTGTTCCAAGGCATATTTTGCTCACTTCTAAATTCGTGCTTCCTAACTTGGTGTATTGCATTTTCATAAATGTATCTTTTGTATGTTAATTGAACTTTGTGATTGTAGTGTAATATCTGAAATTTATTATAAATGAGGGGTATAAAATTTGTAATTGTATTGTGGTAAGGTTACAAATTTATAATATTTTAGTCTTCATGTCGCTAAGAGAAAAATTGTTAAAAGAGCATTCAAAAGCATACACGGAATATCTTGCTTTTGAAATTGGGCCGGATCAGGATTCATTTGATACGCTGATGAAGCTATTTTTTGGAGATGATAATCAAGTAACACAAAGAGCAGCTTGGTTGATGAGTCATTGTGTCGATGAATTTCCATGGCTAATTGACAAGCACTTATCGGCAATTATTTATAATCTGGATAAGCCTGTCCATGTAGCAGTAAAACGAAACACGCTAAAAATCCTGCAATTTGTTGATCTTCCGAAAGATTTATTAGGGATCACTGCCGATATATGTTTTAGGTTACTAAATGATGGAAAAGAACCAACGGCTGTAAAAGTATTTGCGATGACGGTGATTTATAATATTGTAAAGAAATATCCGGAACTCAATGAAGAACTCAAGATGTCCATTGAGGAGCAAATGCCATTTGCCTCAGCGGGATTTAAAAGCAGAGGACGTAAAACTTTAATAGCATTATCAAAAATGTAGATTGAAAATTGTGCTTGATAGTCCAGGTAATTGTTTATCAATAAATCTTAACTGCCCTTTAAATCACTATAGATAATATAATTGGCTTGGTCATGACAATTACACTTAGGATTTTTATAATCAAATAAAATAATTTCCAATTGTCTTCAAAATGTCAATTCATCTATATTCATTTATATACTTTCGATTTAATGGCATTACCTAAAGTTTCAATTGTTATCCCAACTTTGAATGAGGAAAAGATTCTTCCTGATCTTTTTGATAATTTAGAAAATCTCTACCCCAAACCTTTTGAGATCATATTTGTAGATGGCCCCAGCAAAGATGAGACAGCTTGTATGATACAAAAAAAAGGATATGACCTCATACGGATGGTTGCGAAGGGTAGGGCCTTGCAAATGAATGAAGGTGCTTACCGGGCCAATGGCGATCTGATAGTATTTTTACATGCAGATACACTTGTCCCAAAAAAATTGGTAAGTATTGTTTCGGAAGTATTGCTTAACAAAAAAATCACCCTTGGCGGATTTACAAGTATCATGTGCGGCAATGGTAAAAACAGATATTTTATCAGTATCCAAAATTATATCAAGACATATTTGGGCGCATTCTTTTACAATCCAATTCGTTGTGTATGTTTTGGATTCAGGCTTCTTTTTGGTGATCAGGTAATGTTTTGCAGAAAGGCTGATTTTATTGCCGTTGGAGGGTTTGATATTAATTTACCTATTATGGAAGATTCAGACCTGTGTTTCAGAATTAATAAGTTGGGAGCTATCAAACAGATTAAAGAAAAAGTGTATTCGTCTGATCGCAGAGTAGAAAATTTGGGAATGATACGGGCTTACATGCGATATCTCAAAATATATCTTTTCTGGAGAATGGGTGCATCTCCAATATGGCTAAAAGCTCAATATGAGGACATTCGATGAAGTTTTTTGAATTCTAATGTGTCATGGTCATCCTGAATCTGCTTGCAGTCGGTAGGTTCAGGATGACATTTCCCCTCAAGCCACCCTCGATTTTTTGGAATCTAAAAAGGGAATCCATTCTTCATGGCGATTTCCGGAAATGTCTTTCAGATACATGATGAAGGACGGTCGATAAGGTTGGAGTGCAAGTTGCATCCCGGCTTCTTCGGGAGACTCATTTCCTTTTGATGAATTGCATTTTTTACATGCAGTAACAAGATTGTTCCAGATGGTTTTTCCTCCCTTTGCCTTAGGAATTAAATGATCAATGGTCAATTCATTCTTATCACCACAATATTGACAGGTGTACCCATCTCTTTTAAAAACATTCTCTCTATTCAAAACCACGCCTCTGTATGGTAAATGAACGTATCTATTAAGTTTGATAACAGATGGCATGGGAAAAGTATCACTTACGGTATGAAATGCGTGCGAATTGTTAGCTTTGATCAAAGCTGCTTTACTGAGATAAACTAGTAAAAAGGCACGGTTTGCTGTACAAATTGCGATAGGAGTATAGTCAAAATTTAGTACCAGCGCTTTAAATATCATGTCCTGAAAATTCGCTTTATGCCGACTAAATTATGTGTATAAATTGATAATTCCTCATTATATATTCCATTTTCATCTAATTTGTCGCTCCTTACGTAGCCCGATGCATGAATAATATCTCGATTCTCCATCAATATTCCAACGTGAGAAATATGGTCACTTTCTTTTTTGAAAAATACTATATCTCCCGGAAGGGCATCCCAAAGACTTGATACAACTATTCCCTGGTTAAATTGCTGGCTTGCATCTCTTTTTAAGTGATATCCGCACAATTTAAAAACTTGCTGGGTAAGCCCTGAGCAATCAATACCAAAGGGTGTCTTTCCTCCCCAGAGATATGGGGCATTCTTATAATTTATAATTATCTGTTTCAGATAATCAAAACCTTGTCGCTCGCCAATGCTTTTTGAATCGCCATTGAAAGCAAACTGCTCATTTATTTCAAACAACTCATATCTGGCGATGGGCAGCACACTTCCAATTACTATTTGAATTAATCTCTTTTTATAAAGAATTGTAGAAGTAAGATCAGTTGATATCTTAAATTCTGTCTTCTTTAAATAATCAAAATATGCGTCAGAAATTTCGGTGTGTTGTTTGAGGTCCATCCAACCTTCATATTGATCAAACTCAATGTTGATCTTTATCCAGTTTCCATCAGGTGATTGTTCAATTATACTATAGTGATCTCCAAAGATTAATTGTGTAACCATTTCTGATTTATCACTGTTTCCAGCTCTGACAGGAACTACCCCAAGCCTGCAAATACCTTTTGTTTGAGCTTCCACTATATATTTATTCGTTTATTTAGAGTCTGTTCATAATGTCCGATACCTGCGTTACGTTTGTATCTTAAAATCCTTATAAAAACCCAGGCTAAATTTTTAAGTTGGCGAGGTCTCTTTTAAGATCTTTCTCCTTGATATCATGACGTTTGTCGTGAATTTTCTTCCCTTTTGCCAGGGCAATCTCCAATTTTGCCAGCCCTTTATTTGTCACAAACAATCTGATAGGAATAATTGTCAACCCTTGTTCCTGGCTTTTTGCAGTTAGCTTTTTTATTTCTCTTTTGCTCAGCAATAATTTTCGTATTCTCTTGGGTTCGTGGTTATTGTATGAGGCTTGCTTGTACTGAGAAATATGCATTTCTTTTACAAAGGCTTCCTCATTGTGCAAAATGCAGTACGATGCTTGAAGATTGACTTTTCCATCCCGAATAGATTTTATTTCAGATCCTTGCAATACAATTCCTGCTACATATTTGTCCAGAAAATGATATTCAAATCCAGCTTTTTTATTTCTGATGCTGATATTATTGGGGTCTTTATCTTTCTTACTTTTTGCCACTAGAATAAATCACTTTATAAAAAGTTGTAAATATAATTTGAATATTGATGCCGAGTAAAATTATTTGATAATAATGATAGGATATCTAATAATTTAACCCTTCATTAAATTTAATACTTCGGTAAACTTTCCAAAAGTTTATTTTGCAAGTTTCTATGTATCTGATAATCAAAGGATAACAAATTAACTATACCTTTTAGAAAGTTCTTATATTCAAGGACTTACAAAAATGTAACGACCTATTGTAAATTATTAATTATAAATTAAACAAGGGAATACCAGCCCATTAACATCAAACCAAATTTTACGATAATTAGCTAATAATCTGGTAGATACAAAAAATCGCCAAAACATTAATAATTCATTCATACCTGCCATCCGCAGAGTCTGGCCAAAATTTTTATAGTGCTTTAAAGACCTGCTACAGCAAGCAGGGACCAACAGAGGCGGTAAGGATTATTTTGCAATTGCTGGCTTTTCGCTCTTTTTTGTTTTCTGCCTTGCTCCACGTATCGCATATTGTGCAGGAAGTAATAGAGCTTAACTAATCCCTGGTTTTACCAGCACTTTTCCGTCAGACATTTTATTATAATACAAGGAGATGCCTTCTACAGTTTCTTCCAGAGATACACGTTTGTTGATTTTAAATTGGTGCTTTTTGGATAAGTACTTTTGAACCTTATTGAAAGTATAAAGCAACTTTAAAAGAGCTTGCTTTGCAATCCATGCTGACAACCAAAAGCCACTGACTTTTTTCTTTTCAAAAATGAGATGTTTGGAAAGAACGGAGGCTGGTTCTTCCGAAAGATTTCCATAAACTGTCACTTCACCACCATCGGGCAATGCTTCCAATAAATCTGTTGTCATCTGTCCTGAAATGGCATCAAAAGCTAGCGTGACCTTTAGCTTTGCAAATACCTCCGATAAGGCTTCTGGAAAATCATCTAACGAACTGTTTATTATATACTTTGCCCCCTGTACTTTAAGTGATACTTCTTGTTCTTCGCGACGAACGATGTTTACAATAGGTATATTATTTTCCATACAAACTTTGTTCAACATTTGTCCAAGAGCACTTGCTGCGGCGGTGTTGGCAATGGCTTTATGTCTGCCTTTTTTCACAATTTCCAACATGGCAAGTACAGACATTGGGTTTACCAACAACATTGAACCTTGCTCCAGATCTACACCTTTTTTTAGGGGGATTACCATGTTGTTTTTTGTAACCATGTACTCGGCCCAGGTGCCATTGCCATCTTGTGGAGCAAAGCAAGCTATTGATTTGCCCAGTAAGCGTTTCGACATAAAATCATCACCAGTTGCCACAACTATTCCACTTGCTTCAAAACCCGGAATTACGGGTAGATTTTTTTTGGTATGATACCTTCCATTGATAAAACTATAATCTGACGGGTTGATGGGTGAGCTGTCAATTTGTATTAATACTTCTCCTTTTTGAGGTCTTGGAATAATGACTTCCTTTAGTTGTGGATTGCCGTCATATGCGCTTAGTATCAGGGCTTTCATTTTTTCGGGAAGATCAATCGATGGAATTATTTTCATAAATTTTATTAGGTTCTACTTTACGAACTTAGCAATAACCTTACGAATTTTGAAAAAACCTTCAAGGATTCGCTTGCAAATGCCTCTTGAGTATAGAAATCAAAGACAAAGCATGCTAAAAATCCTTGAAGGTTTGGTTGAAGAAAGTTTAGACTACATAATTTGGTTTATCTTAGTAAAGCAGAACTACTCTGTACTTTTCAATAACTGCATTACTTTTTCGATATCTTCTGGGCTGTTGGCATTGAGTAAAACGGTGTTATCTGAGGCTTTTAAAACTTCTGTATTGGAGTTGATCAATACTTTTCTGGGGCAAGAATATCCCAATGACAAGAAATGCAATAATGCCGGATATGCTTTTGGCTCCCAAATCGTGATCAACGGATCGGGAAATTTTGTTTCTACATTATAAAAAGTGGTAGCAATTTTAGAAGGATTTCTATTTTCTATCAATTCCATGATGGTGCTTTCATTTATCAACGGCAAATCGCAGGCAACTACCAGCCAAGCGTGATTGGGATATTTTCGAAAGGCACTCAAAATTGCTCCGAATGGCCCTAAACCTGATATGCTGTCTGGCAATGTTTGGAGTTTACTATCAATTTCATCTACCTGATCTGGCCTGCAAGAGATAAAGGTTTTCTCGGCGAAATGTTCCAATAGTTCATATAAATGTTCACGTTGCGGTGTACCATGATAATTGATCAAACCCTTGTCTTTTCCCATGCGCTCGCTTTTGCCTCCAGCCAGCACCAAACAATTGAGCTTTGGTACATTCTTCAATAGCATATTGTGAATAAGGCCTGATAATTTTTCACTATCTTTTTTCACAACGAGAGGCTGGGCTTTCAGCACCTTTGCGATGTGGTACTCAAGGCAGACAGGCAGACTATCCGTTGCCTGATCGCAAAGAATAGCAATAGGGTGCTTTATTTTTTCTACCTTTTTATGATCCAAAGGTTTTCTTTTGTCCACCACCACAATTTGCATATCAGCCTCAAAATGGTTGCCATTTACCAGCACAAGGTCATATTCGTTGAAAAGATTATTTCGTTGAAACTTATCGAATTGCCCAGTAAAATCAATTCGATTAAATTTAATTTTGTCAGTGTAAATAATACCGGCACCGGATTTTATATGCCCAGGAACTTCTTCCTCGTCCGTTTTATGATCGGCATCGACATAGGCAATTTTAAAACCCACCAAATCTTCAATAATTTGTTGCGCCATTTTTTTTATTTCACCGCAAGGAGTACCCACTATAGCGATTTCCAATCTACCGAAATTACCAAATTTTGCCTTGACCGTCTTGCCGTGTTTTCTATGCTTTTTATCTTTTGAAATCACTTTTTCCTCCTGATTTTGAAATTAATTTTATCTCTTTGATGACGATGTCGTGCGACAATCCTTTGCACATGTCATACACCGTAAGTGCTGCTACAGATGCTCCGGTGAGGGCCTCCATTTCAACACCTGTTTTTGATGAGATGCTTGCTTTTACAGTGATTACCAGATCATTGTGCCTATCAATTATTATATCAATGTTACAGTTATCCAAGGCAAGTGGATGACAAAGCGGAATAAGATCACTGGTTTTTTTAGCACCCATTATGCCTGCAAGAATGGCGGTTTGAAAGACACCCCCTTTTTTGGTTTCTACATCATTTCCGTTGAAATGCACCATCACTTCATCAGGCAATTGCACGGTGGCTTGGGCAATAGCAACTCTTTTGGTGATTGTTTTATTTCCGACATCAACCATGGTAGCTTTTCCCGTTTCATCCAAGTGACTGAATTCTCCCATTACGAATATTTTTTATGAAATTATAATTAGCTTATTTTGATCAATAATCCAAGTGAGATATGATTGAAGTAAGCGAAGCAACAAAAATAATTAATGATTCGGTTTTAAACCTAAATAAAGTGAAAGTTCCTCTCGATAAAGTTTTGGGAAGGGTGCTGCGGCAAGATGTTTTTGCAGATGTAGATTTTCCTCCATTTGATCGTGTGATGATGGACGGGATAGCAATAAAAATTGAAGATTTTATAGCAGGTACAAAAACCTTTGCAATAGCGGGGGTGCAAGCTGCTGGATCACTGCAAATGATATTGGAAACACCAGGTACTTGCCTCGAAGTGATGACCGGAGCAGTAGCACCCAAAGGAGCAGATGTCGTTATTCGATACGAAGATGTGTTGATTGATGCGAAAAAACAATTGGCCACGATTCAGCTTGAAGAAGTTATAAAAGGCAAAAATATCCATAAGAAGGGAACAGATAAAAAAGCAGGCGATTTGCTCATTTCCACTAGTACATTGATCGGTTCACCGGAAATCGCTGTTGCTGCCTCAGTAGGGCTGACAACATTGTTGGTAACGAAAAACCCTTCAGTAGCCATAGTGTCAACCGGAAATGAGCTGGTGGATATTCGTGAAACCCCGGAACCACACCAAATCCGCAGATCAAATGTTTATGCTATTGAAGCCGAATTGAAACAGCTTGGAATCAAATCGGATATATATCATTTTAATGATGATGAAAGCAAATTGACAGCAGAGCTCGAAACCTTGCTAAATAACCATGACATCATGATTTTAAGCGGGGGAGTTTCAATGGGAAAATTTGATTTTGTGCCTGGAGTATTGGATAAGTTGGGTGTTAAGAAAATGTTTCACCGGATCAATCAGAAGCCGGGCAAGCCATTTTGGTTTGGTGTAAAAGATGGAGAAAAGGTGGTGTTTGCATTTCCGGGCAATCCAGTATCCACTTTTCTTTGCTATCATAAATATTTTGTGCCCTGGATAAAAAAGACTTTGGGGCTACAACAATCAGATCAGCGCAAAGCAATATTAGCAGAAGACATAAGTATAAAAACCCGGTTGACATATTTTTTGCAAGTAAGCACCTATGTAAATGAAGAAGGACAAATCATGGCTGCTCCCGTGGTGGGAAGAGGTTCTGGAGATCATGCCAATCTATTATCCAGTGATGCCTTTTTGGAATTGCCGGGAGATCAAATCGAATTTAAAAAAGGCGAGGTGTTTAATTTAATTTCTTTTAGGAGGTAGCAGGATATTTTGACTTTTTCATAATTGAATGACAATCTCCCTATCAGGCCTCAGCGTAATAGAATAATCGTAGCCAACCGGCTCTTGTGATTTGAGTGTCATTTTGGGGAAATTATTGAGGATATTTACCTAAATACTGCTTAGTTTGTTAAAGGAATGCTAATATAAAATCCTATTGAAATCATTATATTTGATAAATGAAATAGTTGAAATTATGAATTCAGAAAAAATAAAAGAATATCTCAAACAAATTTCTGAAAGGATAACTCAGGATACGCAATTGGAGGATATTTATGATCAGTTGGCGCTATTGGCAGATATTGATGAATCTGAGGAGCAAGAATCAAAAGGAGAGACTTTTACGCAAAAGGAAGTTGAAGATAAAGCCAAAATATGGCTAAAGTAATTTGGACCAAAAGGGCATCCAGGCAACTTGAGAGATCAATAATATTCATCAAGGAAGATCAAGGATTGGTTTATGCAAAAATTGTTTTGGATAAGATATTTGAAAAAACACGATTATTAGAGTCTTTACCCTTAATCGGACAAAAAGAACCTCTTTTGAAACACAAAAAATCGGAATACAGGTATTTAGTAATCTGGAGCTATAAGGTAATCTACAGGTTAGAGAAAGACAAGGTTGTAATTTCTCGATTGTTTCATACTTCTTGCGACCCCAAAAGACTTAGAGGGGTTTAGGAGTTTCAAAAAAACTTCTGTTACTTTATGATAAATTATCACAATGAAATTACAATCTCCCTATCAGGCCTCAGCGTAATAGAATAATCGTAGCCAACCAGCTCTTGTGATTTGAGTGTCATATCAGGAAAATTTTTAATGATATTCACCAACAGTATGGTCATTTCCATTAGCGCAAAGGAGAGGTTTTTTCCACAGTTTCCCCTTCTTTATCGATGTCAATATCGAGCATGGTTTTTGAAATGATCTGGAGGGTGACTCGGGTCATTTCAGTGCTAAGGCCAATCTCTTTTTGCAGTTTCCACCTATTGACCATTTTCATGGAAAAATCATGAAATACCTGCACGTAAGATTTAATTTGATCGCGATGAAATGCCGGTTGTATGATACGCCGTTGCGAACGCCAAAAATCTCCTTCGCTGGTAAAAAGTCCATTGCCAAGCATTAGCCCAAGTTTGCGATAAGCATGGCTTTTTATATAGTTTCTATTATTTTCTTGAAGGACTCTTTTGATATAGTCCGGATGATTGATAAAGATAAGCCGTCGGTTGGCGACCCGAAAGGTGAATATATCTCCATATTGCTCAAGGTATTTTTGCGAAAAAACCAGCGGGTCTTTTACATACGCTTTAAGAAGACCAAAAAGATTGGGTGATGGTATTTCAGGTATTGATTTATGCATGGATCGGTAATTATACTTTATGAAGTTAAAGCACATTTTGTGAAAAATATTTTTGCAACCAAACCTTCAAGGATTTTTAGCAGGCTATATCTTTGATTTCTATATTTAGAAGTTATTTGCAATCGAATCCTTGAAGGTTTTATGCAGATCGATCAATTTATATTTTGATAAAAAAGATTACCCAAACAGATTTCTACATCACTTTTTCTTTTCCAAATTGGCCTGAATGGTTTCCTCGATTTCTTTAAAATATTTGATGGTTTCTACCTTTAACTCCATAGTAGAATCTTCATCACAAGCCAACACTGCATATTGGTGCAATTGCAGCATGGACACCGTCCACATATGGTTGACGCCACCTTCTACAACTTCTCGTAAAGCCCTGGCTTTATTGTAGCCTGTGATTAGCAACAATACCTCCTTAGAATCCATCACTGTGCCAACGCCAACTGTTAGCGCTGTAGTAGGAACCTTTGAAATATCATTATTAAAAAATCGGGCATTGGCTTGAATAGTGTCTTGATTGAGCGTTTTAATTCTTGTTCTGGAAACGAGCGATGATCCTGGCTCATTGAAAGCAATATGTCCATCGGGACCAATGCCACCAAGAAATAAATTAATACCGCCGTAGCTCAATATTTTTTCTTCATATTGTTGGCATTCTGCTTCCAGATCAGTGGCATTTCCATCTAATATATTAATATTTTTTGGTGAGATATCGATATGATCAAAAAAATGCTTGTGCATAAAAGAATGGTAGCTTTCCGGATGATTTTGCGCTAACCCAACATATTCATCCATATTGAATGTCACCACATTTTTAAAAGAAACATCACCTTTTTTATGTCTTTTGATAAGCTCCGAGTAAGTTAATATTGGAGTGGACCCTGTAGGTAAACCCAGCACAAAAGGATTATCGGCTGTAGGGTTGGCAGTATTTATTTTATCAATTATATAGTTTGCACTCCATTGACCTACTTCTTCTTTTTTGGTTTTGATGACTATTCTCATGCTATGGTATTGTAATGATTAAGTTGTGAACGAGATTTTATATTCAAGGTAATCAGACAAAAGTATAAAATGTTTTGATGGTAACTTGTCTTTTCTATTTCAAAAAAAGGTGCTTCTTTTTTGTGTTTATAATAGAAAACCTCAACTATAAAATCTTAGCAATATTAATCAATTTTATAAAAATGATGTGTTCTCTTATAGACACTAATTATAAATATTTACTTTTGCTGCGTTTATTATAATAAGATGTTAAAATGAGTAAAAAAGCAAAAAAGCCAATGTTAGATTCCAATCTTTCCAGTCTCAATTACCCCAATGCAGCCGATCTTAAATCTTACCTTCGTTTTGAAAAAATTCCAATAACTATTTACAACGACTCAGATTCTGCTTCTGTGGCCATAGCCAACGAAATAGCCTCAATTATTAAAATAAAACAATTGAGGAATGAGCTTTGCCTCATTGGGTTTGCTGCAGGATCAACCATGGTTGCATTTTATGAAGAATTGGTTCGATTGCACAAAAAAGAGGGGCTAAGTTTCAAAAACGTAATGTCCTTCAATATTGATGAATTTTACCCAATGAAACCAGATTCTATTCAAAGTTATGCTAAGTTTTTGCATGAATATTTGTTTGATCATATTGACATTTTAAAAGAAAACATCAATATGCCTGATGGTTCTATTCCATTGAAGAAAGTCAATAATTTTTGTGATAGCTACGAGCAAAAGATAGATGGAAATGGTGGACTTGATGTAATTATTCAGGGAATAAGCAGCGGCGGACATACCGGCTTTAATGAGCCAGGATCACCAATTGATTCTAAAACCAGATTAGTAACACTTGGCAGATCTACAATTGTTTCTGCCGCAAGCGATTTTTACGGAGAAAAAAACGTACCAAGAAAGGCCATAACTATGGGAATTGGCACCATGTTTAAAGCTAAAAAAGTATTTTTAATGGCTTGGGGTGAAGGAAAATCTTCCATTATCAAAGAAATTGTTGAAGGAGAAAATACGGATCAGATTCCTGCAAGCATATTACAAAACCATGATAATGCAACCATTATTTTAGATGAGGCATCTGCTGATGATCTTACCAGGGTAAAAACTCCATGGATTGTTGATATCCCGAAATGGGATGAAGAGATGATTAAGAAGAGTGTGGTTTGGCTGTGTCATAAAACCGGGAAACCAATTCTTAAGCTTACCAACAGAGATTACAATGATCATAATATGAATGATTTGGTTACCGAAGTAGGAACAGCTTATGACATTAATATAAAGGCATTTAATGAGTTACAAAACACCATTACAGGATGGCCTGGAGGAAAACCAAATGCCGATGATTCGCACAGACCAGAAAGAGCCCAACCAGCAAAGAAAAAAGTTGTGATATTTAGCCCTCATCCAGATGATGATGTGATCTCCATGGGCGGTACCTTTATCAGATTGGTCGATCAGGGTCACGATGTGCATGTGGCATATCAGACTTCAGGAAATATTGCTGTTTTCGATGATGATGTTATTCAGCATACAGATTTTTTCAGAGAGGTTGATAAAGCAATTGGTGTTCAGAACAAAGAAGCAGCAGATTTATATAATAAAGTAAGCAAATACATCAGAGAGAAGAAGGCTGGAGAAGTTGATAAACCGGAGGTGAAAAAAATCAAGGCTTTGATAAGAAGGAGTGAGGCTCGCGCAGGTTGTCGTGATGCTGGCCTGACAGATGATAAAGCACATTTTTTGGATTTACCTTTTTATGAAACAGGAAAAGTAAAGAAAAACCCGGTAGGTCCGGAAGATGTGAAAATCATTAAGGATTTATTGCTATATATAAAACCCCAACAAGTATTTGCGGCTGGTGATCTCTCAGATCCTCATGGAACGCACAGGGTCTGTCTCGACGCGATATTTTTAGCTTTAGATGAGTTGAAAAATGAACCCTGGATCAAAGACTGTTGGGTATGGCTTTATCGTGGGGCATGGCACGAATGGCCAATTAATGAAATAGAAATGGCGGTGCCTATGAGCCCGGATGAGTTGATGAGAAAGCGTAAGGCTATCTTCAAACACCAGTCTCAAAAAGATGCGGCATTATTTCCGGGATCAGACAGCAGGGAATTTTGGCAGCGTGCTGAAGATAGAAATACCGGACTGGCCAAGCAGTATGACCAAATGGGTCTCGCAGAATATGAAGCAATGGAGGGATTTAAAAGATATTTTTTCTTGTAAGTGAAATTAAATTCGGCAATGCTTGCTATTCGATAGTCCCCGGACACCGTTCCGGGGTCTGCCTGCTTTTAGCAAAAGACCCAAAACCTGCCATCCAAGCCATCAAAAATTCATAGCCTTGTTTTATTGACGTTTTCATTCTCGTCTCCATGCATGATTTTCCTATAACTGAGGTTTTTGCAAACCGCTGACAGATGCCGTAACAGGTCCGGCAATGCTACTCTATCGACAATCCATGGGAAAAGTAACACTATTTTCTTCTTTGAAAGACCCTTGCTCTGGATTATAAATACCGTGATTTAATACTGAAATCTAAAAGGCGACTTCCCTGAGAATCTAACCTTTATCCAAACAATTCTCTTCTTTTTTCCTATCTTTATTATTCATCATAAGTTATACCATGTCCTTCTAATTAAATAGTACTCAATGCCCTATTCGCTATGAAAAATCCAGAAATCATATTTCTATTTTATATGCTGTTTATAGTTTCGTCGGTATCCTTTGCGCAAGTTACTTTATCAAATCAGGCAGTCCACGCTTCGGGGCAAATTGACAAGAAGTTCAAACCTAAACATTGTGGTTTGAATGCAACATTACTCACCAGGAATTTACAAAAAGGAATACCTTTAGCCGGCCTAAAGTCAAAATACATTATGTACGGTCATGGAGATATAACTGATTTGCCAGCATTGATTATTGTTTCGGAAGATTTTGATAGAGAAAAATTTGAAGAATTTCAAGTTCATGTAAATACAGATTTGGGAAGTATTTTTTCTATACAAATACCTATTGATAACTATCAAGCTTTCATCAGTACTACTGGTATAGAATATATTGAATTAGCTAAAGAAGTATATCCTAAATTGGATAAAGCATTGCTTGCTACAAAAGTGAATGAGGTTCACAAGGGTAAAGGCCTGTCTCAGTCATATGGAGGTAATGGCGTTGTCATTGGAATTATTGATTTTGGATTTGATTATACTCACCCTACTTTTTCAGACCCAGAGACAGGAGCGATAAGAATAATGAAAGTATGGGAGCAGAATACATTGTCTGGAAACCCTCCTTCTGGCTTTGCTTATGGCCGAGAACTAGCAGATGAACAATCTATACGCAATGCTGAAACGGACATTTCACTTGCAGGGCATGGTACACATGTGGCCAGCATAGCCGCAGGAAATGGAGGGTCATTGGCAGATATGTATAGAGGTGTCGCCTTTGAAAGCAATATTGTATTAGTTTCATTGAATGCTCGTGATGGTGTCAGGGGAAATAATACAGGCGTTATTGATGGCATTAACTATATATTTCAATATGCCGAATCGGTGGGTAAACCTGCTGTTGTCAATATCAGCCAGGGACATCATACAGGACCGCACGATGGATCTTCCCTTACGGATCAGGCCATCGATGCCATGGCTGGGCCTGGTAAAATAATTGTTGGTGCTGTAGGAAATGAAGGAGATTCCGATGGATTTTATTTGCATTTTGACCATACATTTGATAATGAAAATTCTATTCTGAGTTATTTGGTATGGCCAGATGAGATCAGTGCTGGTATTGCACTGGTAGACATATGGGGAGAGGTTGGTACTAATTTTCAGGTTGGATTACAAATATTCAATCCTGAAACAAAAATGTTGGAGGCTTCTGGAGAAATCCTCCAGTCTGATAATCCTGTTTCATTTATGAATGGAAAATTAATAGACATGGAAGGAGATACATTATACTACGAAGGCGGAATTGAAATTAATCCTTTAAATAATCGGCCTCACGCTCAGTTTTATATTGATAATACAGCACAGTCTATTGGGAGTGATGTGAATTTTAATAATCTCCTTGATAATGATTTTGTTCAGTTATTATTTCATTCGAACCAAGGTACCGTGCATGCCTATGCTGCCAATAACACAGGAGAAGCTTTTTTTACAGATCTTTCAGGATTAGGTGCGGATGAATTTATAGAAGGAACACGAGTTTTGAGTGGAAATCCAAAATTCACCATGGGTGAGCTAGGAGGAACCGCACACTCCATTATTTCTGTTGGAGGCTATACGACAAAGAATTCATTTGTAAACAACCTTGGTGAAATGTTTTCCATTGAGGGTACCATTGGAGCACGATATTTCAAAAGTAGTCAGGGCCCCACTTTAGATGGTAGAATCAAACCCGATATTACTGCACCTGCCAACCTCATCGCTGCAGCAGAGAGCTCTTTTTACAATGACTTCGATGAATCTTTAGGAGTAGGCAAAATAAGTAAAGGGGATGGAAATTCTTGGGATTTTTCCATTAGAAGGGGAACATCTGCAGCTGCTCCTATTGTTGCAGGAATTATCGCACTTATGCTGGAGGTCAATCCCGATTTGACCCCGCAAGATGTGCAAGATTTATTAGCAGCTAATGCAACGAGTGACAATTTTACTGGTACTGTTCCTAATCTCTTGTGGGGTTATGGCAAGGTAGATGCAGCTGCCGTAATGGCCAGCCTTGACCAGATAACAGGTTTGAATGCTGACTTTTCTGTAAATCCAGTGAGAATATTCCCAAATCCTAATAGAGGAACATTTACTATGGAAACGGAATCAATTGGACCGACGGAAATTAAGATTATGGATTCTTCTGGACATACACTATATGAAAGGAAATTGAGCATCGCAGAAAAGCATATGGCGTTCGATCTTCAAAACCCTGAGAACGGAATCTACTTTTTGCATCTAAAGCAAAAGGACAAGACCTATCAAAGCAAATTAATCATATTAAATTAGTAGAGATCCCGTTAAGTTAATTTGGAAGGAACAAATCATTCATTTAGGTTTTTTGTGCATTCATTGATATTGATTACCCCCATAACGGATGTTCTTGCAAACCATAGACAGATGCCCGATGCGGTAGGCAGACTGCAAGGCAGGGAAAAATGAAGATATTTTCTAAAGTAAAAATCATCGCAAATAGCAATAGACCCAAAAGCTTAAATCAATAACCTTTCGCAGACCAGATACTGAAATAACCACAATGTGATTTAGTCTCAAATTCTCATGAATATTTTCTGGTATATTGCATTTATAAAAACAGAATCAGATGATATCACCAATCAGATTTATTGAGAAAAATTATTGGATCTTTTTAGTTGCCGGACTCGCATTTGGCTTGAGTTTCCCAATTTATATTGATTTATTAATGCAACTGTTGGAACCGGTATTAATGGTCATGTTGTTGCTGGTGTTTTTGAAAGCTGATTTTATTCAAATCTTCTCAGAAATAAAAAATTACAAATTGATGTCATATTTGGCATTTGCCTATATGATTTTTATTCCAACTATATTTTTTCTTGTATTCCAATTCATTAATTATGAAATGGCCATTGGTATAATGCTTTTGACTTCAATGCCCGCGGCAGTGGCTTCCACGACATTTTCAGATATTCTAAAAGGAAATGTAGCCCTTTCTACCGGTATCACTTTTATTACTTCAATTATAGCACCCTTTTCTATTCCACTGATATTTGGACTATTGAGTTTTGAAACTCTTTCAATAGATGCTTGGGTTATTTTTAAAGATCTGAGTATAATAATCTTTGTTCCCATGATCGCTTCTCAGGTGTTAAGAAAGTATTATTCAGAGAAAATTAAAGTAAAAACTCACCAGTTTACTGCTATCAATATTCTTTTGCTTTCGTTCATGGTATATGTAGTGATAGGATCGCAGCGAGATATGGTATTGAGTGATTCGTTAAATGTTTTTATTCAGATAGCTATTTTATACCTGGTGTTTATTTTTCTTCATTTGTTTGGGTATTTATTGGCTTATAGACAAAATAGGAAAAACAAAATTTCGATAACCATAGGAGCGGCATATATGAATAACGGTTTAGCGATAGTTCTTGCAGCAAAATACTTCGATCCTTCCGTTCTTCTATTGATAGTACTTTCCGACTTACCCTGGAACACCATGTTGATACCTTTCAGCAGGGTGATGAAACTTCTCAAAGATAAAGGATCAGATTAATTCGTTTTACAGAAGTAGGTTGGTAGTGAATACAATTTCTATAGATTCCAGAAGTATAGTATTTGGTGCGAATTAGCTAATTTTTTGAATCAAGTAAAATCAATTGGACAGGTCAGCCAACCGCAGACCTTAAGTTTTTATTTAATATTTGTTTCAGGTTAAATGAAGTAATTCGTGAATCACTTTCAAGCCCAGAACCCGTACCCTATGTCTGGCTTTCAATAAAATTTCCAAATTCAGTATATTTCTCATAAAGAGATTTATACTTTTCTACATTTTCGGGAATAGGATGATACGCTGCATCAAATCCACTACCCATGGAGTTTTTAGCAGTTTCTATATCTGGATGTACACCCGAAACTACTGATGCAAACATGGCTGCCCCCAATGCAGGTGTTTGTTCTGAGGCAACTACTTTTATTGGCATATTGAGAACATCTGCCATCACCTGCATCACAAAAGGAGATTTTTTCGCCACGCCTCCAAGCGCCACTACATTGCGAATAGGAATACCTTCCTGAAGAAAGCGATCGGTAATTTTTTTTGATCCAAAACAAGTAGCTTCTACAAGTGCTTTGAATATTGTTGGTGCATCAGAACCAAGGTTTAAACCCAGAATTGCTCCTTTCAGCAAAAGGTTGGCATCGGGGGTTCTTCGTCCATTCATCCAGTCAAGTGCTACAATACCCGTTTCTCCAATTGGAATTTTTGAAGCTTCTTCTGATAATTTGGCAATTATGCCATCACCTATTTCTTCAATTAATTTTGATTTGGTCTTATCATCAATACTCGGAGAATTTTGAAGTATTTCAATGCTGGGCCACAGCAGTATTTTTTTAAACCAGGCGTAAATATCCCCAAATGCCGATTGCCCCGCTTCAAATCCCAACATACCGGGAACAATAGAACCATCTACCTGACCGCAAATGCCATTTACCAATTTCTCACCAGGTTCTTCGAATGGAGCTACGAGCATGTCGCAGGTAGATGTGCCCATCACCTTACTCAAGGTATTAGCTTCTATTTGTCCACCAACTGCCCCAGCATGTGCATCGAAAGTTCCAGCACCAACTACTACAGAAGTAGGCAATCCCAATTTATCTGCCCATTCCTCACAAAGATTTCCTACTGGTACATCTGCGGTGTAAGTTGTAGAAAATAACCTTTCTTTCAATCCGGCAAGAAGAGGATCTAATTTAATAAGGAATTCCTCATTTGGTAGCCCACTAAAATCTTTGTGCCACATAGCCTTGTGGCCGGCAGCGCATCTGCTGCGTTTTATTTTTATGGGGTTTGTCATATCCGTAAGTAAGGCGGGTATCCAATCGCAATGCTCCACCCAGGAAAATGCAGCCTCTCTTACCTTTATATCTTCACGAATTACATGAAGCAGCTTGGCCCAAAACCACTCCGAGGTATAAATTCCACCTTCAAACTTCGTGAAATCTGTACCTCCCCATGTTCTGGCTAATTGATTTATTTCTTCCGCTTCTTTTACAGCGGTGTGATCTTTCCAGAGCACAAACATTGCATTTGGGTTTTCTGCAAACTCTGGAGTCAGTGATAATGGCATACCTGCCTCATTTACAGCAATAGGAGTGGAGCCCGTAGTGTCGACCGACAACCCAACAGTATTTTGTGCAACACCGCTATCGCATTGGCTTAAGGCATCTTTGATTGTAGCTTGCAAACCTTCCAAATAATCCAGTGGATGCTGACGAAATTGGTTTTTAGTTGAATCACAATATTTGCCTTCTTTCCATCTTGGATAATTAATGGATGAGCTTGCCAGTTCTGTACCGTCAGCAGTATCAACGATTATTGCCCTTACAGCATCTGATCCATAATCCACGCCAATTACATATTTCTTATTTCCCATGATCATTAGATATTTTTTTTATTCTATTTATAATACTGTGAATTCGAGGCGTTAGAAAAGCATTTTTCTGCCGTCCTCGTTATAAATGAGGATGATAGAAATCCTCCAACATGACATGATTACGAATTTTATATCTCAAAGAAATTACCCGACTCGCTGTATTTTATGTACATATCCTTATCAAAAGTATAATAATAAGCGCCTTTTTTGGAAAGAGATTTGTCTTTTTTATTAAGTTTTTTCAAGACTTTCATTGATAGGATTTTCTTCCTGAAGTTAGCATTATCTAGTTTGAATTGCAGGATTTCTTCATACAGTTTTTGCAGTTGAGGAATTGTAAATTGCTCAGGTAATAATTCAAATCCTAAAGGCTCGAAGCGGCATTTGTGCTTAATTACTTCCATGGCCATATTTACCATGTCTTGGTGGTCAAATATTAGTTTTGGAATATTACCGATTTCAATCCATTGGGCATCATGGCTTTTAGTTAATTTTTTATCAGTGTCATCAATTTTAATAAGTGCGTAATATGCAACAGAAAGTACCCTTTCGCCAGGATCCCTACCCAGATTACTGAAGCAATAAAACTGCTCCAAAAAAACATTTTGTAATCCGGTCCACTTGGTGAGCGTGCGTTGGGCAGAACTTTCGAGTGTTTCGGTTGGTTGCAAAAAATCGCCCATTAAAGACCATTCTCCTTTTTCGGGAGGTCTGAATCGTTTAACAAGGAGCAGTTTTAGTTTACCTTTGTCAAATCCAAAAATCACACAATCGACTGCTACAAAATATTTAGGTTCTTCAGCATAATAAGCTGATATTTTTTTCACCAAAATAGAAAGTACAAAAAGGTGCATATTATCACTATTCCCATTGCTGAGATATTGAATATAGGCCCGGTTTCAAATATTTTTTTATCTACTTCAATGGCCTTAGGATCTGCTACATTCATTTTTACATTTGTAATTAAAATTACTCCAACAAATGCCAGTAGTAACGAGATCATATAAATCGAAGAGAAGGCTAAATGTGCCATAGTTTCGGAATATAGCAAACCTAATATCACCCCTATTGCAGATATTATCACCAATGCCCAGCCAGTATTCAAAGCTGCTTTTCCCATAAAAGATTCAGGGCAGGCAGATCTGACTTTCTTACCTTTATCGAGAAAACTAACAACAGAGGCCAGCAACACAAGAATCATAAATACATATCCCATTCGTAACATAAATGGGCTGTCTGGAAGCAATATTTTAAAGAGTATGCTAAATACAAAAGTGCCAATTGCGGCTACCCATGCTGCATTTACAGTTGCCTGCCTCCAGAAAAGACCCATGAAAAATACCACAAATACCCCTGGAGTAATAAATCCTGTAAACTCCTGGATATATTGGAAAGCCTGATCAAGTCCTCCGAGTAGAGGCTGGGCTGCCATTGTGGAAATAAACAAAGCCACAAATGCAACAATACGTCCAACAAATACCAATTGCTTATTTGAAGCATTTTTATTCATGTAGTTTTTATAAATATCCATTGTGAAGATTGTGGATGTACTATTGATCATGGAAGCAAGTGAAGAAACAATGGCTGCGACAAGGGCAGCAAATGCAAGACCTCTTACTCCTGGAGGCACAAAGTTTTTTAATAACCAAGGATATGCTTCATCAGATTTTGCTATTTCGCCAATAGCTTCTACCGGCTTTCCAATCATTACTGCCAATTCTTCTGGGGAGTAATGATTTACTAATACATATGCCGTTATCCCAGGGATGATCACAAGCAAAGGCATGATCAGTTTAAGATAACCGGCAAAAACCAACCCTTTTTTTGCTTCATCTAATGACTTAGCCGCCAACCCTTTTTGTATGATATATTGATTAAATCCCCAATAACCAAAATTTGCTATCCACATGGCACCAAATATTACAGCTAATCCAGGAAGATCATAAAAGGCGTCTTTTGTAGTTAAAACTTCCCCGGTTACCGGGTCAACAGTATCTGGAATGATCATCTGGCCATGGGTAATAATCATGTCGAAATGGTCCCTGGCTTTTTCATATATTTCTGCAAAACCATTAATTACACTACCACCTCCTACTGCATTCAAAGCTAAAAATGTAGTTACCAAACCACCGCCAATAAGAAATACAACTTGTATCACATCTGTCCATGCCACGGCTTTCAAACCTCCATAAATTGAGTATAATCCCGAAATAAATGCTAATCCAAATATGCCCCATATCATCGGTACTCCCATGATTTTTTCCATGGCCAAGGCTCCCAAATATGAAACTGTTGTTAGATTGACAAATACATAAACCAGTAACCAAAATATTGCAAACAATGTACTGACACCTCTTGAAAACCTCATTTGCAAAAATTGAGGCATCGTATATATTTTTTTCTCTAAGAAAATGGGTAGAAAATATTTACCGACTAATATGAGCGTAATCGCTGCCAACCACTCATATGTTGCTATGGCTAATCCTGTAATAAAACCAGAACCAGACATGGCTATGAAGTGTTCCGCTGATATATTGGCAGCCAAAAGAGAAGCACCAATGGCCCACCATGTTAATGATTTGCCTGCAAGAAAATAATCGTCGGCAGTTTTTTCCTCTCCTTTTTTTGTACGAGAAATCCATAATCCTATACCTACGATAAGTAGAACATATAGTCCAAAAACGGCATAATCTAGTGGTGAAAAATGAGTGTTCATGTTTGTATTGTCTTAATCTTATGGAAGAAATTAATTTTGAGTATTAAAGGTAAAATTAACCCTTAATTATTTTGCTGCAAACAATACTACTCTTTTTAGGAAATAGTAGTATTTGATGTCTCAAAAAGATTGTGAATTTACTAATGGTGAAGTAAGGGTAAAATAATTTTGATGGAGGATTGCATCGTGTATGAAAAAACAAACATTAAATGATCATTCAATGTTTGTTTAAAACATAAATATTATTGAAATTTATGTAGGTAAAAGATAATTTTCTGATCATGAAACACAATAAGCATTTTACTACTTGTCCAAAATCCGGACTTGTAAAACGAAGAGATTTCCTAAAAGCATCATTACTGACAGCCGGGGCTTTTGCAGTCAATCCTTTTCAGCATCATTTATATGCCGGATCCACAAAAAAATATGCCTATGATCGGGTGATGCTGGGAAATACCGGAATTGAACTTTCAAGATTAGCCATGGGTACAGGAACTCATGGAGTAAATAAGCAATCTAACCAGACAAGAAAGCTTGGCGTAAAAGGAGTAGGAGAGTTGCTTTATGCTGCTTTCGATGAAGGGATTAATTTTTGGGATTCGGCTGATCAATATGGTACGCATCCGCATTTGAAAGAAGCATTGAATTATGTGCCTCGTGAAAAAGTAGTAATCATGACTAAAACCCATGCTACGACAGCGCAAGAAATGAAAGATGATTTAGACAGATTCAGACAGGAACTCAATACAGATTATCTTGATATTGTGTTGCTACACTTTATGCGAGACCCTAATTGGCCAAAAATTAAAAACGGAGCCATGGATGTGCTTGCACAAGCACGTGAAGATGGTATCATCAGGTCGCATGGTGTCAGCTGCCACACGTTAGGCGCATTGAAAGCAGCAGCAGATTCTGATTGGGTACAAGTTGATTTGGCCAGAATTAATCCCTATGCTGCCAGAATGGACGGTACAGTGAATGAAGTTGTTCCTGTATTGAAAAAAATGAAAGCTCAGGGCAAAGGAATTATTGGTATGAAAATATTCGGCGCAGGACAATTGGTGGATAAAAAAGATGAATGCCTTCAATACGCATTGGGACATGATTTTATAGATTGTTTTACAATCGGCCAGGAAAATTTTAATGAAACAAAAGATTTATTGAAGAGTATTCCTGATTCTAGCGTAAGAGGTTAGTATGACGTTTAGCGTCAAACTAAATTATTTTTCTCATAGAATTTAATGGTACTGAATAAATTAATTTGAGCCAGAGTTACTAATCATAATAATTCAAATTCAACTTATCGGAAGTCCATATTTTATTTTTATTGTCAATTATCAGGCATTCAACATTTTTCAATTTATTTACTAGCTCCAAACCTTCTGTAATTCCCAGTACAAATACGGATGTTGACAGGGCATCAGAAAGTTCAGCATCGGGGGAGACAATAGTCACACTTTGAATTCCTTCCACAGGATAACCAGTTTTTGGATTGATAATATGCCCATATTTCTTTCCTTCAATGATTACAAACTTCTCATAATTTCCAGAGGTGACCACGCTCATATTGACAATGTCGAGCCAAGCAATGTAGTCTTTTTGTTTTGAAGGGTCAGCAATTCCGATTTGCCACGGATTTCCTTGCTCTTGACTTCCCCATGCGATCAAGTCTCCTCCGGCATTGATCATGCCGCTTATTATACCTTGCTTTGTCATGATTTTCTTTGCACGATTGGCAGCATATCCTTTCCCAATAGCGCCAAAACCAATTTTCATTCCTTTTTTACGTAGAAAAACAGTTTGATCAATTCTATTTAGAACTATATTTTTATAGTTTATTTTGGAAAAGGTGGCTTGAATCATTGCAGAATCTGGCATAGCCATTTGGTGGCCATCAAAAGTCCAAAATTTATCAATAGAACTGAACGAAATATCAAATGCCCCATTGGTGAGTTTTGAAACTTTTAAGGATCTTTCAATAAGATTAAAAAGCTCGGTACTTACTTTAATGGGTTTTATCCCTGCATTAGAATTTATTAAAGCTGTTTCAGAGTCTGGCTTCCATGATGAAATGATATTTTCTATTCTTGCAATTTCTTCAATTGCATCTTCAATGGCTTTTTCTCTTATATTTTCATCAGATGCCAGGGCAAGCAGTTCAAACCTTGATCCCATTAATGAGATAATTTTGGAACTGGTTTTGGTTTGTGATTTAGCGGAAAGTGAAAGAATTAAAAAAAAAGAAAGAACCAAGTTTCTCATTGGTCCATAATCTTCTCAATTGTCGATACGAAAACTCCTGGAGAAACATCGGAATACCCCGTATATCCAATGATTTCTTCATTTTTATCCAAGAAAACCAGAAGTGGGAAAACTCCATTTGGATTGTATCGTTCTGCCATTGCGTCATTCTGAGATGATATATTTTCAGAAAGCTTATTCTTTTTCATTTTTGGAAAATCCAATTTTACTGATATAAATTTTCCTAAAGCATAATCCGAAAAACTTTTGGTTTCGATTATGTTTTTATTGAGTTGTATGCAAGGTTTGCACCAATCGGAACCCGAAAAATATAGCATTATATTTTTGCCATTGGCATCAGCATCCTTAACTGCTGCTTCAAAATCTGTGTGCCACTTCAAACTTGATTGACTATCATTTTCTTGTCCAAAAACAGGGTTTTGAAATATAGAAACAGACAAGAAAAAGATTAAATATTTTGATAAAGAGACACTCATTTTTACTACAATATTAATGGGTAAACCGAACACGCAAATCTACATGAAGTATGAAGAAACTGCCAACTTGGCTTTCATGGATTTTTGACTATTTAGCTATTGAATATCTTATCCATTCTGTCAGAGATATCCTGAAGCCTTTTGCGGTCACCGCCGGGAACTTCTGCGGAGCCCCAACCTCCGCTGTAATTTATTTTTTCTAATGCTTTCATCACGACTGGCCAATTGCAATCTCCATCAGTCAATTTCACATCAAACCCAGCCCATATTCCCTCTTCCTTTTGTTTGACCCGACTGTATTCTTTTATATCTAATTTTAATATGCGTTTGTCAAGTATCTTTATCCAGTGCTCCGGCCAACCATACCTTATGATATTTCCAACATCGAAATACCACCCTATCATTTCATTGTCAAATTCATCTATATATCTGGCTGCTTCCAAAGGACTGATCAGCATATTGTTCCATACATTTTCAATTGCAATTTTTACACCTGTTTCTTCAGCAACCGGCAATATTTTTCTTATTTCTTCTTGTGATCTGGTGTAAGCATCGTCATAAGATATATTCTCATTTACCACACCCGGTACCAGTAAAACAGTATTTCCACCATATTCTTTTGTATCGCGCAAAGCTGATTTCATCGATTCAACACATTTGGCTCTCACCTTTGGGTCTGGGTCGGAGAGTGGCGATGTCCAGTGAACAGAATTGACAGTACCCGGAATCTCCAGTCCGGTTTTATCTCTGGCTTCCAGTATATCTTTTTTATCAAGTTTATTTGGACTGTCCAACTCCACGCCATCAAACCCGATGTCTTTGAGTAATTTGAATTTATCCAGTACAGAAAGATCTTCTTTGATCATGCCAAACTTCAGGCTTTTCTTGATTTTCAATTTTTTAGCTACGGGTATGGAACTTGCTATGAGTTCCGGAGATACCATTGAACCGATCGCAGCAGCTCCTGATATTTTTAAAAATTCTTTTCTTTTCATAAGAGTTGATACTTTGATAATTATACGAAAGTAGAAAACAGTGATTATTTCGAAATAAATCAGTCAATTATATTTTTCCAAAACCAGATATTGCTAAGTGCCTAAAAAATTATCAATCCCTCTTGGGGTTAGCACAATTTTATTGTTCCGGACGGCTAATATTATAAAAACTTTGTGATACCCGGCTGTGCCACAGGCAAATCTGCAAAATCAGTAATTTTGTCTATATCATCAGCACCCAATATTTCAGTAGAATTTAATGCCTCCTCATAAGTGATAGTTTGTCCGGTATAAGCTACCATTCTTCCCATAATTCCCAACATATTACTTCGAGCCATCCATTCTCCATCATTCATGGGTTTGCTATTTCTGATAGATGCGAATAGCTCATCATGTTCTTGCTGGTACATGTCATTTCCTTCACCACTATATTTCCAATCTTTAGCACCTGTGATGGTATGCTTATTTCTGATAACATCAATTACACAATGTCCTTTGTCACCCAGTATTTCTAATCCGTAACTTCTGGAACAATTTTTTTGCTGACGACTAAAGTGAAAACCTTTGACACCATTTTTATATTCATATTCTATAGCAAAATGATCAAATACATTTCCATATTCTTTTCCTATTCTGCTTTGCCTGCCACCCGTGCCAGTCGCTCTCACCGGTAATACATCCCCCATAGCCCAAGACATCATATCAATGCTATGAATGGCTTGCTCGATTATATGGTCACCAGATAAATAATTGTAATAAATCCAGTTTCTCATTTTTTTATGCATGGATGACCAATTCTCTTCTACCTCTCTGAGCCACAGTCCTCCGGTATTGAAGGTGTTGTAAACAGAGCCAACATTACCAATAGCACCATTTAATATTTTACCAAAAGTTTCCCTTTTAGGTGTGTGATACCTCCAACAAAATCCGGATACAAGTGAAAGTTCTTTTTCCTTGGCAAGTTTTGCTGCTGCCAATATTCGTTTGATGCCAGGTGCATCAATTGCCATGGGTTTCTCACAAAACACATGCTTTCCGGCAGCAACAGCCATTTCTAATTGCTTTGGTCTAAAGACAGGAGGGGTTGTCAAAATCACAACATCAACGTCAGATTCTATAACTTTTTTTGCGCCATCATAGCCCAAATATTTTGTTGAACTATCTACTTTAACTTTTTCACCATGCAATTCCACCAAGCTGTTATATGATTGACTGAGTCGGTCATCAAAAACATCTGCCATGTGAGTAAGCACCACATTGGGATCTGCATTAAGTGCCTGATTTGCGGCCCCTGTTCCACGGCCTCCACATCCTATCAACCCGATTTTTAAGGTTTCACTATTCATAGCATAAGATGCTTTTGGTAGGCCAATATTAAATGCTAATGTTCCTCCTAAGGCTGCTGCGCCAGTTGATTTTAAAAATCTCCTCCGTGATGTACTTTTCATAATTTTATATGGATAATAACTGAATAAAAAACCAATCGACAATTTAATAAATTTTCAGTCAACAGGCGACAATTGTTTAATACAAAAGGTAATTATAAAAAAGGTTCTACTGTTATCCTGTCTTCCGCAGGCAGGTTTAATGGAAACTTTGTTGTAGGAGGCGTCTGCCTACCGGCAAAGGC
>CAZDRA010000028.1:0-47843 GCA_964507705.1 uncultured Roseivirgaceae bacterium
TATATTCAAGATCATCCCCTAAGTAGCATTGAAAATTCATTGTCAAAAATAGCCGTTGATAGATATGGACAAGCTGCTGCTCCGGAAGTATTGAAAGCCTGGCAAGCCTTCAGTGAGGCATTTACAGAATTTCCTTATGGATTAGGGATTTATTTTGCCCCCATGAATTACGGGCCTTCTAACCCACTTTATCAAATACCAACAAAAAAGAATGCTACGATGCTGGGATTTCCATATGATGATTTAGAAAAATGGCGAGGTGCTTACCCCGCCAATATATTAGCCGATCAGTTTGAAAAACTTTCCAACAAATGGAAAAAAGGAATTCCTTATTTCAGCAAAGCCATAATGAAAGCTGAAACACCAGCTCAAAAAGAAAATGCCGTTGAGGATCATCGCTTTGCATTTGCTGCATGGATACATTTCAAAAGTGTTGCCAACCAGATTCGGTTTGTTATTGAGCGTGAAAGGATAGCAAAGACTGTTATCAGCGATAACTCCGAAATCATTAAAATAATTGAAAGCGAAATTCAGCTTGCAAAAAACATGTACAAAATCACGAAAGCAGATTCTCGAATTGGGTTTGAAGCCTCAAATCACTATTACTATTTTCCTTTGGATTTTGTAGAAAAAACTATCAATTGCGAATATGTTCTTCAACAATTCAATTAGTTTATTTAGTTTCTCTAAAAATACAGGTCTTATTTTATAAAATAAATAATTGTAGATCTCTGAGATATAGATATAGTTAGGCTTGGATTTCGGTTTCTGTTATGAAATAATGTTCTCTTCCAACAGCAGAAAGCCTTTAGTAATATCGAGGGGAAAGAAAGAAAAGTGCAGGAAATAAGTTTACGGACTTAAGCTAACCAAGAAACATAGGAACCTCACCCCGGCTTGAAGTTTTATCGATTGTTGTTCCGATTTTTATTATATTTATTGCTCATCAAAAGAAAACCTTGTTCATTTAAAAAGTGATTTACATTTTATCAATCTAATAAACGCAACATACACCTTAACTTATTGTTAATCAATCCTTTTAAATGTATTTTATTTACAATTCGCTAAACCTATTTTAAACAAAAAGAGAAACTATGAAATCATTAATTGCTAAATCGAAAAAAGAAAATATGGGATTTTTAAAAAAGGGAAGAATGATTATTTTTTCCATTATATTTTTTTTCACATCAACGATACTCTTTGCTTCAGACAAGGATAATCTCTACGCCACTATTCATGTAGCTGCTGATAGTATTGTAGGGGAAATAAATTTTAATATTTATGGGCATATGGTCGAGAATTGTGGTAATTGTGTTTATCCTGGATTGTGGGTTGGAGAAGATTCTAATATCCCCAATATCAGGGGAATGCGAAAAGATGTAATTGAAAAATTTAAAGCCATCAAAACTCCAATTGTACGATGGCCAGGAGGTACACCTTCTGAATATTATCACTGGTTAGATGGTGTTGGACCAAAGGAAGATAGACCGGAAGTGCTTATGACCGGTATGTGCCTTGCTGCTCCTGGTGAGAAAAATCAATTTGGCACAGACGAATTTATTGACTTTTGTAGGCTCATTGGAGCTGAACCTTATTTTGGTGCCAATGTAGGTACCGGTACTCCTGAAGAAGCCGCAAACTGGATTGAATATTGTAACCGTACAGGAAATACTCAATATGCAGCCTTACGCAAAAAGTATGGCAACGAAGAACCTTTCAATGTGAAATATTGGGGCGTTGGCAATGAATCTTATTTTTGGCACACGCCGGAAACCTTTTCTCTGGTTTTAAAACAATACGGAAAAATAATGAAAACCATGGCTGATACTACAATCTCTCTTATAGCCCCAGGGTTTAATGATCCGCATGTAAAAGTTAGTGATAAATGGAATTATACAATATTAAAAGAGGGCAGTGAGTTTTTAGATTATATTTCTCTGCACGCCTATTATTTTTATGATGACTACTATGATGTTGTGGCATGTCCATTAAAGGCAGAACCTGAAATCAATAACTTAAGAAAAATGATAAAAGAATTGGTTCCCGCCCATAACAAATTGGAAATTACCGTTGATGAGTGGAACATTTGGCATAAAGATGCAAAACCAAGTAATGGACTGATGCAAATGTGTACCTTGATGGATGGAATTTATGCAGCGGGTATGTTTCATGTTTTTCACCGCAACAGTGATATTGTAACAATGGCCAACTTTTGTGATTTAGTCAATCAGCTGCCGGCAATTGTGACCAATGAGGAGGGCGATCTCTATGTCAATCCCATATATTTAGCTTTTGATATGTACACCAATCATACAGGAAGCATTGCGCTAAGATCTGTAACAGAAGTTGCCGGCTACAAACCGGCCGAAAAAGTAGGAGTGGACTATGCCCCATACCTTGATTGTTCTGTGACTCGAATAGAGGAAAATGGCAACATTAGTCTAGCTGTAATAAACCGGCATAAAGAAAAAGATATAACAACTGAAATTGATATTGATGGATTTACCCCTCAAAAAAAAGCTAAGGTTTTTGTACTAAACGCTCCTGAGGTAAACACCGCAAATAATTTTAATGAAAAGGAGAATGTAATAATTGTTGAAGATTATTTTTCTAAAGCAGGCCAAAATTTCACCTACACATTCCCTGCACATTCTGTAACAATAATTGAACTACAAAATAAATAAAGGTTCTTCCATTAAACCTGCTTGGTGGCAGGTTTAATGGAAGACAATAAATAATGTCAGTAGTCCAAAGTAGGATTAAGAAACACGATTAGTTGTTTATTCAACAACCCTCTTCTTCCCTGCCTTTGAAGGCCAGACAGGTATATCTTACGACATAAGGTTTCCGTTAAAATAACAGTAGAACCAATTAATCTATTTACCTTTTCTCAACCAAATCCTCGATCTTGGTTTCATATCGATGGAAATAGAAGTTGATGTTTTCTCCAACTCCAGGTTGTTGAAGGCATCAACATATCCATTGAAATCTTTTCCTGACAGCTCAATTTTTGCCTCACTTTTATTGTAATTATGAATCACAATATCTCCGTTTTGGAGTGTCTGCATAGTAACTCTTGTGGGTGCGTTGAGTGAAATATTTAGTTTTTCATTAAATGCCAAACGGATGCTATTTGCCCATGACTTTGGCAAATCAAGCAAACCAAGTTGACGTGGACAAAGCAATACTTCACCAACAGCATCAAAATCTGCCTGGGAAAATGTATGAGAATTAAGTACATAAATTTGTCCATCTTTACTTTTGGTAAGGAATGGGATATCAGCATTTCCGACTTTTGCATTCAACACAATTGTAGCATTGGTCACATCAAATTCTGCTTCCAAATCCAATGGCCTTTCCAAAGCTTCAATTGTTCCATCAATGATAATTTGATCTGCCGGCAATTGCTTTAGGACAGGTGTTGAGATTCCTGCTTTGGAAATCAATTTATCTCCGTCTTTCAATTTTGATAAAAATCCAGCAGTCATAAATATCCGTGCGCCTTGCTGTAGCGACGATTCAACTTTTGAAACTATTTCAGGATCTGTGGCAGCCTGTGTTGGTAAAAAGATTGTTTGAGCCTGGTCTGGGTAAGATGACTCTGGTATCAGAGGAATGCCAAACATGCCAATAAAATCCATAATATAAAGATCTCCTCCGGCATCACTTGACGGGGGTTTGTAGGCGGCAATTCCCTGGACTGGATTTAATGTGATAGTTTTTGCCAGTGTAGCTAATTTCTCAAAATCCATACGCAATAAATGGTGACCTGCATGACCACTTACAAAACTTCCATAATTAAATATTACCAATTCTTTCGCTCCCGCAAGCACAGATTGATAGGCTTGTTCAATAAAATCCAGTCGGTCACAATCTCCATGATCAAACCAGGCAGCTCCGATTTTATCTCCGGATAAAGACGCAATCCAACGATAATTAACAAAACCTTCATAAGGCTGCACAAATCCAAATCGCTGGGTATATTGACCTCTGGATTCGGTACCAACCCACACCCTATCAAATAATTTTGGCCCACTCTCCACATCATAGCCATGCATGTGAAAACGATCGTACCACTGAGGATATTTAATGATCATGTTTATATCTGGATTTACTGATTTGGCAGGATCGATAAATATGGATTTAGCCAAGCCCGTCATCAAATTTCTTCGATAATCTGACCACTCCTGTTCTCCTTTTGCCGCTTTTGATTCAAGGCTTGTATCACCTGTGCACAAAAAATCATCGATAATGAAAGTATCAAAAATTGGAGCGACGTCTAACATTACTTGCTTCAAATCATTTTGCGTTTTTGGATTTTGCCAATTAAACCAACCAAGCTGACCTTCTTGTCTTACCCCAAAATCTTTACCGGGAACGGTAGCAATACCTCCGACTACTTCAAAACCGTTATTGCTAAAATAATCTTTTACTAAAGTCAGTAATTCTGTTGAAACCACCAGGCCACTTCGATACACTTCGATATAAACTTTCGTAATGCCATTGGCCCGCATTAAAGAAATCGCCTCCCTCCTGCCCCCCTCAGACGACAACAGTCGATCGATGGTATGAGCAGTTATGTACACACTTAGTTGCAACTCATTTATGTGCAGCTTTGCAAATTCGAAATTGTCTTGCACCCTGGGAGCTGGTCTCTTACAAGAAGAGATCATAAAAAGCATTAATATTCCAAGAATAATATATTTACTGTTAGTAAATGATTTTGCTGATTTCATATATTTGATAGGATTTAAACATTATAAAATTTCAATACAATTAATATCATCCGGAATTAATTGTTTCATCAATACCTGATTTTTACTCCAAATTTCTTCTTTTCACCGTAATCAAATCAATTTCATTTCCATTGATATCAATTACATGCAATACCGCTTCGCTCTCTTTAACCTCAACATTAATAAAATGCTCAACCTTACTGTACTTAATTGTTTCGGGTTTTGGGCTATCAATTTTATAAAGTGGAGCACCACCTCCACCAGCAGTAATATAATGAACATCATTTTTCAAGGCATGATGATAATGGTGATCGTGTCCGTTGATAAATACTTGTACATTGTGCCTTTCAAAAATATTCCCCCAAAATTTTCTTGTCATATCTGCTTCTTCTGTTCTACTCTTCATAATGCTGTACAATGGTTTATGCTGGAATATAAATATAAATCCCGCTTCATTGTGGAGATCTAACACATTCTCCAACCATTCTTTTTGTTCAATGAAATAATCGTCATAGGCATCGTGCCAATATTTATCACTATATTCATCGCTGATAAAAGTTGGCTCTGTCAATTGTATTCCTTCACTATCCAGGACTATAAATAGAGCATCTCCAAGAGTAAAATAAAAGTATCTTTCATTATTTGGCAGATCAAACAAATCATAATAATAGGGTGAGTCTTTTTCGTGATTTCCTAGTACGGGGTAGTATGGTATATTTTTCATTAGCTCCTTGCTCACTCTGAAAAAATTTTCCCAATCCTCGATAGACCTTCCATTGGCAACCAGATCGCCTGAGTTTATGACGAATCTTGGGTTTACCTCCATCACTTTATCCAAAATCGAACCGTGTACATCATGTCTGTTTCTGGTATCTCCAAAGGCTACAAAATTAAAAGGAATACTTTTGTCAGGATAGGTTTTAAGCTTGCCTTTACCTTCATCAGATCCATCGTTCAATACATCATAAGTGTATGTTGAGTTTGGCTTTAATTTTCCCAAATGAATTTTATGATGTTTATATTCTCTAATGGTCTGAATGTTTCCCTGAGCATCGGTAATTGTGGGTTCACTTTCCAAAGTTGACCAACAGATTGTGGCATCTTTTGTACTCATCTGTTGAATATATGGGCCAAAGGCAATCTTTTGATTTTTTTCGTCAGCACTCTTTTCAGCCACCTGACCCTGCACACAAATACTTGAAACTAAGAAGGTAATTATTGTTAAAATATTTCTCATGATGATTTATTTATATAAGTATATTGAATGTTAAAGTTATAATTTTTAGAAGCATTATTATCATAGTAGAAATTAGCATTTTCATTATTTTCAAAAAGGTCAAAGTTTAACTATAAATCCGTTTCGATCCAGGTATCTCGCAATCAAGTAGCATATTCCATAAATGACCACAAACCCTAGAAGCGCCTGCCACAGCATGGCCGATTTTGGTAGTAAGTCGCCATAAAAAGCAATCAATACTTGTTGTAAAATGTAAATGGCCAAAGGGTTCATTCCCAGTAAAACCAAGTGCGGAATTTTCAATTTCCAGATGTCTGCTACCAAATAAAATGCAACAAAAGTAACTACGCTTAGACCGGAGGCAAAAATCGGATAGGCCAAAGTCATACTTCGCTGTGAGAACTCCCAATTTTCCATGGGTTTCAGAAAAGATAAACCTAACCCAAGGATGATTAGCGGTATTCCCAAAATCATAGATTTCTTTATAAATTCCTTTGGTTGACATTCTCTCAAATAGTCCATCTGGATGGTGCCAAAAACAAGAATAGAGGCCCAACTGATAGGCCCGAGTGGACCGCCATCTATGCTGTTGGCCATGGTCCAGACTCCATATCCGGTATATACAAAAAGGATTTGATGCACAATCAATAAAGCAAATGCTATCACAATTCTCGTGCGCTGACTTTTAAGAATGAATGGCAGGGTGATTAATCCGGCAAAACCAATATCGACCAATGCATCCCACATATCCATCACCGGGTCAGGGCCATAAATCACAATTCCTATGATTATCAATATCAAGTATCTTTTGATAGAATGAACGTATGCTTTTTTAGCGCCTGTTTTTTCTATCCTTCTGGCAAGAGACATGCTGAGGCCCATACCGACTGCAAACAAAAAAAATGGCGCTATGGCATTGGCAAAAGTCATCCCGTATCGGGGATGTTTGAAAGTATCGGGGATCACATCAAAATGCCCAAGATAGTTGACAAGGATCATCCCAAAAATGGCAAACCCCCTGAACATATCGAGTGAAATGATATGCGGCTTTTTTATATTCTGTTCCATCATAAAACTGTTTGTATTAAGCGATCCCGGTATTCACTGTCATGCCGAATTTATTTCGCCATCTGTCAGCTATCTGTAAAGACCTCTCACTGTCGCAGATTCTCTGAACCTGCGACAGTGGTTTATTTGTTTTCGAATTAGTCTCAACTTTGACTTTTTTATAATTTTATAAAAATCTTCTTTTTATATAGAACATAAGCGGGGATATAATTTATGCATACAAACAATAACGCATATATCATACTCACGAATTTTGCTCCCAATCCAATGGAGGTAAATGCGTTAAAGAAATGCATGTTTAAGCCTTGACCGCCTATCTCCCAACCATAAAAAACAAGCGCAAAAAAATCTGCCAACACATATACTGTTATGGCATTAGCACCAAATATTATTCCGGGTTTTGTGCCTCTCGAAAATCCCTTGATATCCACTAAAAAATAAAATGCTCCCAGTGCCATAAACCCAATTCCTGAAGTGACAAAAACAAACGAGCTGGTCCAGATGTTTTCATTTACCGGAAAGGTCAATCCCCAAAGATATCCTGCGAAAGTCATGAAAAATCCAATAACCATTAATAGAATCACTTTCATCTCTGCGGTTCGTTTACTAACCATCAACACACCGGCCAATAGGCCGGAGATACCAGACACAACAGATGGAAATGTACTAAGAATGCCTTCAGGATCCCATGTGCCCTGATACATTGTACCGGGCATATAATTGCTATCAACCCATGCAGCAAGGTTTATTCCTCTTTCTAACATGACCATTCCAAAACCAGGTGTGGGAATCAATGTCATAGCCAACCAATAAGCAATAAGAATCCCCATGCCGATCCATACCTGGGTTTTCCAATTTGTATTGAGGAAAATAAAAGCACAGGAAAAAAAAACAATAGCAATTCTTGGCAGTGTCCCTGTCCATCGCAAATCAGCAAAATTAAAATCAGGCAAAAGGTTTAAGAATATTCCAACAGCAAAAATCTTAAAAGACCGGACGGCAATCTTTTTATACATCTCACCTTTTGGTGTTTTCTTTTCCAATCGTTTGGTATATGCCAAAGCAATAGAAACACCTACGATAAAAAGAAAAAAAGGAGCAATCACATCGGTTGGTGTGAGACCATTCCAGCTAGAATGCATTAATGGGGCAAATACCTGATCTCCATTTCCCGGGAAATTGACTAAAATCATAGCCGCAATGGTAAAACCACGCAAGGCATCCAGCGAGATCAACCTGCTTACTTGTGTTGACATATCAATAAAACTACATGTGAGATTACAAGTTATTCAAAGCATATTTTCTTGATATACCTTATTCTCTACTTAAAGTACTATGGTTGGATCATTCCTTTTTCCATTTCCTCACTTTATGTCCATGCAATCCGTAGTAGGCAAGATATACATAGCTCAGCATCGGAATAAAAAATGAATAGTGGTATCCTCCTAGAATGTCGGCAACATATGCCTGGACAAATGGCATAATTGCTCCTCCAAAAACAGACATCACTAATAATGATGATCCCTGAGGTGTGTATTTACCTAAGTCCTTGATGGCAAGCGTAAATATGTTGGACCACATAATAGAATTAAACAATCCGATACTGAGTATCGACCACATTGCAACGTGCCCACCACTAAGCATGGTGACAGCTAATAAGCCGATGATCATAAGCGAAAATACCAGTAAGGTTCTCGAGGGGTTTGATTTTCCTATTCTAAAGGCAATCAGGTTGAGCGCAATAAAAATGAGGAAAGGAAGTGCTCTTTTGATAGGAAAACTATTTTGCTCTATGAAAACTGCTCCGTAAATAATTATAAAAGAAACTAAGGCAATACCAATCATTATAAATATTGCTTTATTTTCTTTACCTGCATTACTAAGAGAATATGCTCCTAGAAAACGACCTATCATCAATCCTCCCCAATAAAATGCCAGAAAAGATTTTGCCTCCATTTCAGGATAATTCAACAGCTCGGCTAAATAATTTATGATCAGGCTACCAATAGCTACCTCTGCTCCGACATAAAGGAAAATAGCTCCCATACCCAATGTTAGGTGTCTGTATTTTAGAGCTCCTGCTCCTTTGGGAATAACTTCATCGTTGGTAAAATTAGGTAGATGTGTAAATTTGATAAGAACAATCAGCAAAATAAAAATTGCCGCAAATACAAAATAAGGATACTGAACAGCGGCACTTGTCATAGGATCACCGGAATCTGTAAGTATCATTTCCCCCAACTTATTGAGTAGCGGTTCGCCCCAATGTGCAAAGAATTTGAAAATCATATATCCTCCAAAAATTGGAGCAAGGGTTGTTCCAAGGGAATTTACCCCCTGGGCCAAATTGAGCCTGCTGGAGGCGGTCTTTGGTAGCCCTAAAATGGCTACATAAGGATTGGCTGCAATCTGGAGTAATGACATGCCAGTTGCCATCACAAATAATGCAAAAAGGAAAAGGCCAAATACTTTCAATTCCGCTGCCGGATAAAATAGCATACATCCAACAGCAGAAATTGCCAGACCAATCAGAATACCATTTTTATAGCCTATTTTATCAATGGGATCTCCTTTAGTAGATGAAATGATAAAATAGACCAGTGATCCAATAAAATAGGCACTAAAAAACGACATCTGAACCAGCATGGATTCTGCACGGCTCAATTCAAATATTTTTTTCAAATATGGAATAAGAATATCATTCATCACGGCTATTACTCCCCACATGAAAAACAAACTTGTTAAAACCGCCATGGGCACGGTGTAATTCTTTGAATCACCGGTTCCGGTTGCGTTAACATTTTTATTTATTCCTCCAGCCATTTATTAATGAAATTTATATTATTGCTTCAATTAATGTTGAATAAATTTTGAGTAAAAAGCTGAAAGGAAGAGAGCTCAAAGCTGAAAGGAAAATCAAAGAGCTGGATGAAAAAACTAATTATCAAGCCATGATGAAATTTTCACTCTCCCGACTTCAGTCTTCCGACTTCCAACTCCCATCTTCAATTTTGCCTTTTACGATGTTATAAATTTATTAAATCTGATATTTGAATTGTTTTCTTCGTTTCTATTGATTTTCGAGCAGCAATGCCTATTAAGCTCGACATTACACCAGCTCTGCTACCTGCTTTTTGCCCTGTAGGATCAGGCTGGTTTGGTTTAAAAAGCAAATCTTTAATACGCTCATCTGCACCTCCATGCCCTCCGGCAGAAGGATTTTTTCCCCAAGATTTTGTCTCCTCTCTATTTTTTGTGAGTCGAAACTCAAATTTGTCATCTACATCCCATGGCTGTCTATAATATAGCCTTACATCTAACTTCCCTTTCTCTCCGGAAAATGTAATCTTTTGTCCTTCATAAGGAAGAAATGCATTTAAAGTATAGGTCAGTTGCGTACCGTTGTCGTACAATACATTTACAGATGCGGTATCATGGCTATCAATTTCTTTATCCCAAACACACCCATCACGATAATACTGATCAACATCTTCGCAATCTCCATACAATTTCATTGCTTGCTTATCTTTGGTCATATCCCAATAAAATTCACAAGACGAGGCATGTTCACAATTTCTACAGTTCCGGCTTCTAAATTTTCCATTTGATCCATAAAATGCTACTTTCCCCATAGCTTGTACCTCTACCGGCTCTGCCTCCAACAACCAATTAATCAGATCAAAATGATGAGACGATTTATGAACCAACAATGACCCCGAGTTTTTTATTTTCCCATGCCACCTCCTGAAATATGAAGCCCCGTGTTGTGTGTCGAGGTATTCCTGAAAATCAATAGAAATAATTTTTCCCAACTCGCCTGAAGATAATATTCTTTTCATTTCATCAGAGTCATTTCCAAATCGAGCATTGAAACCAACATTGACTTTTTTACCGGTTTTCTTCTCGGCATCAAGGATACGTTGACACTGTTCAGCCTCCGTGGCAATGGGCTTTTCGGAGATTACATCACAACCCAATTCCATGGCTCTTACAATATAATCGACGTGATTGCTATCTTTTGTGGTCACAATGACAATATCTGGTTTTTGTTCTTTGACCATCAGGTCAAATTCACTGGAATGATACGTCTTGGCTAAAACTCCTATTATCTCCTTTGCTACTTCTACCCGCTTTCTATTGATGTCACACAAACCAACCATTTCTACATAATCGGCATAGGGTTGGACTAAATTTTTCCCCCATGTAAGGCTACCCCGCACTCCCGTACCGACTAACGCAACTTTTGTTTTTGATTTGACTCCTCCGGCAAATGATATGGCAGGTACAAGAGATGCCACTGCAGCAGCAATGGTACTTTTAGCTACAAATTGTCTTCTGTTTAAATTAATTTTACTCATAATTCAATCTCATTAAGTAGTACAAATTGGTGATAATTCTTTTATAATATTTCTCGCTTTACAAACCGATAATAAGTTGGCTTGATTAGTATTTAAATTGAGCTGTCAATGTAATACTTATAATTATTTATAAATACCATTCTATATTATTTTTCCTTTCAATATCTTTTCATCCCTTGGTCTGATAATAAATTGTTGCCAATAAATCACATGAGATATTGAATATTCGCAAATTGAGGTAATTACTACGCTTAATACGCAATATCAATAATTAACATTCTGTATTATCGTAAATTATTTCAAAGAAAATATAAATCTGAAAAAAAATGATATGAAGATCGGTGTCGATTTGGGGGGAACAAATATTAGGGCAGGATTAATTAATGGAAGTTCTATTATTAACATGAAGTCTGCATTGCTAACCAATAAAGATAGTCTTGAATCTACTTTAAACCAGTTGATATCAATTATCCATACTATCTATAATAAAAATGTTGTGGGCATAGGAATCGGGGTGCCTTCGGTGGTAGATTTAGAAAATGGAATTGTTTATGATGCTGTAAACATACCTTCCTGGAAAGAAGTACACCTCAAGAAAATACTTGAAGATGAATTTAACGTACCTGTATTTATCAACAATGATGTCAACTGTTTTGTCCTTGGAGAAAAGTATTTTGGGTTTGGCCAGCATCATAAATCGTTTGTGGGAATTTCTTTGGGAACCGGAATCGGATCTGGCATTGTGATGAATGACCATTTGATAATTGGGGCAAATTGTGGGGCCGGGGAAATTGGTTATTTACCATATTTAGACCATGACCTTGAATATTATTGCAGCTCTAATTTTTTTATTAAAGAACATAATACAAGTGGATACCAGGCTTATCTTGACGCCAGACAAAAAACACCAGCTGCTATGAAATTATGGGCAGAGTTTGGACAGCATTTAGGGACAGCATTAAAATCAGTTGTATATACCTACGATCCTGAAGCAATTATTTTGGGGGGATCTATATCGAAAGCGTTTCCTTATTTTAAGGAGCAAATGGAAATTTCTCTGAAAGATACCTATTTCCCAAACTCAATCGATAAATTAAATATTTATGTCTCAGAAATTGAAAATATACCCATGCTGGGGGCAGCTGCGCAGATTGATCACCAACGGGATATCGAATTAAATCCAACACTTGGTAACTTAAATAGTGTCTCTAAGAAAAGAGGTCTTTTTTAATTATGTAGAATTAGAGACACTAAATAAAGTATAAGCAACTATTGGATATTATACATATATTTAAAGTAATTATTATTGAATATTTATCCGGCCATTACACTTTTTATAGTAAAATATTAATACCGCAATGAAAAAAAACACACTTATTGTTCTACTTATTCTATTGATATTCTTTGTCATATCTTTTATGACAAATATTTTAGGAGCACTTAACCCCGTTGTATCGAGTAGTTATAGTTTGACTGAAACAATGGCTGGGTTTCTGCCCTTTGCCTTTTTTATCGCTTATGGAATAATGTCCATTCCTGCCGGATTTTTGCTTGAAAAATTAGGAGAAAAAACCATGATTTTACTGGCTTTTCTACTGGCATTTTTAGGGGCGTTGGTATTTGCCATCTCAAGCGATTTTAATGTATTTATTGTTTCGTTATTTACATTAGGAACGGGAATGGCAGTTCTTCAGGTAGTGATAAATCCCTTGATGCGCGTTTCTGGTGGTGAAGAAAATTTTGCCTTCAACTCAGTACTGGCGCAACTCATTTTTGGATTAGCGTCATTTATTAGCCCACAAATGTATTCCTATTTTGTCACCAATATAGATCAGGGAAATGTTCAGAAGCCATTTATTGGACTGATGAGTGGATTAGTCCCCGAATCTATGTCATGGGTTTCGGTATATTGGGTTTTTGCTTTATTGGGTCTTATTATGATAGTTGTCATCTCTTTTATTAAATTCCCCAAGGTCGATCTTCAGGATGATGAAAAAGTAGGCACTAAAGAAAGTTATCTTGAATTATTTAAAAATAAATACGTCATCCTCTATTTTCTTGGAATATTTGCTTATGTCGGCACAGAACAGGGAATATCATACTGGATGTCGAAATTCCTAAGCAACTATCATGGTATCAACCCTGAAACTACAGGAGCAAATGCCGTTTCATATTTCTGGCTGTTAATGACATTTGGTGGCATGCTGGGTCTAGTGCTTATGAAACTCATAGACAGCAAACTAATTCTCAGGTGGTTCACAATACTGGCTATCATTTGTGTTGCTATTGGTTTATTTGGTGATGATCAATTGTCACTTTGGGCTTTTCCGATTTCAGGATTTTTCTTATCTGTAATGTATCCTGTCACTGTCTCTTTGGGATTAAATTCCGTTTCCAAACATCATGGATCTTTTGCAGGAATCTTAATGACCGGAATTGCAGGTGGCGCTATTGTACAAATCTTAATTGGTGGTATAAGTGATATGATCTCCTTGAAAGTGGGTATGATGTTTTTGTTTGTAACTCTGGGTTATATTCTAAGTATCAGTTTCTGGGCCAAGCCAATTGTTAATAATGCCACGGTAAAGAATTTCAAAGATATTTTTAAATCCAAAAGTTAGTAGTAAATTCCTGATCTTATGATCAAGATTATTTTACTGACAGACTTGAGTGAAGAATATGGCATGAGCCTAATGAAGGGTGTCACGAAATATGCTCAGGAACAAGGGTCCTGGGCTTTTTGCCGTATGCCCACTTACTACCGTGAAACAAAGGGTCTCGAAGGTGTTTTGCAATGGGCATGGGAATGGAAAGCTCAAGGAATTATAGGACAATTCTATAATAACTCTGCCCCTGAAAAAATTTTAGGTGCCGGTATGGCAGTTGTCGCTCAAGACTTTAAAGAACGGCATACCAAAATTCCAAATTTGACCGGCAACTATCTTGAGGCAGGAAAAATTGGCGCCGAATATTTTCTCAAAAAAGGATTTGAAAACTTTGCTTTTTATGGGTTTAAAAATATTGTTTGGTCCAGAGAACGTGGTATAGGATTTTCAGATCGTTTAAAAAAAGAAGGCTATTTCGTTCATTATTTTGAACAAGAGCAAAGAACTAAGTCTCGGGAATTGTGGTATTACAAACCATCTGCACTTAGCAAATGGTTGAAATCTCTTCCCAAACCCATTGCCGTATTTGCATGTGACGACAACCAGGGAAATCATATTATCGAAGCCTGTAGGCTTGCCCATCTTAAAATTCCTCAGGATGTAGCCGTACTGGGTGTCGACAACGATGAGATATTGTGCAACATGTCTGATCCTCAATTGTCGAGCATAAGCCTCGATACGGAAAAGGGTGGCTACGAAGCAGCCAAATTGTTACACGTCATGATAGAATCAAATAATGCTGATTTTTATGATATTGTCGTAGAGCCAACCCAAGTAGTAACAAGGAGTTCCACGGATATCTACGCCACCAAAGACGAGTACATAAGTCAGGCATTGAAATTTATCCATAACAATATGGACAAAAACCTAAAAGTTGAGGACGTCCTTCAACAAGTACCACTTTCCAGAAGGTCTCTTGAAAAGAGGTTTCAGAAAGTCTCCGGATATCCAGTATATGAATATATTTTTAATCTTCGTATCGAAAAACTTACTCAAAAGCTACTGGAAACAGACTTGAGTATTTTTGAAATTGCACTTGACCTGGGGCTAAATGACAGTAAAAATATTGCCCGTCAATTTCGGCAGGTAAAGGGTTGTACGCCTATGGAGTATCGCAAGAAATACCTGATCAAAAAAAAGAAAATATAGATAGTGTTTTATTATGTCCCTGTGGGGTCTTTCTTTTGGAGACTACATGGCTGACTCACGCAATCAGAAGTTTCTTAACTAAATTTAACTTTCTGACAATTGACAAGACAAAAAAAGGAAAACTAAAATTAGATTGAATGTCTTCCTAGGCCCTGATTTAAGGTTTAAAATCAATTGGAAAAATGCCATTTTTATTCTCGTATTTTCCTCTAAATATTATTTTATGGCTATCATTTATCCAAAGTAGTTTTCCCTTTGGATATCCTTGGGCACTCCCAGTTATTTGCGAATATGTGTTGGTTAGGAGGTATTTCACCCATATCTCAGGCCTGCCGGATCTAAGAGAAATAAATGCCAGGTAATTTCCATCCGCAGAAAACGCCGGATTGTATTCACCCCAAATAGATTGTTCAAACGACCTTATTTCCTTTGTATTGAAATCATACACATAAATTCCATTGTCTTTCCTAAATGCCAACAACTGTTCTTTTTCCAAGAAACTCATGGGGCCATTTCCAACCTTCTGTTCACCACTGACCAAAACCGTTATTTCTTTATTTTCAATAGAATACTGATAGATTGCGTACGGATCAGAAAATTCAGAATTGGTACGTAAATAGTAAATAAATTTTCCATCAGCGGAGAAAAGTGGATACCAAATGATATTTTGACCATCGGTTATTTGAGTAACTTCTTTTGAGGTAAGATCTATAATGCCGAGATTCTTCGGTTGAGGAGATTCATCAACATTAAAGCTTGAAATAAAAGCGATCATGTTATTATCCTGGCTGTAGACTGGAATTCTACTTTCTTCAATAATCAAGGTTTCTTCTCCTGTGGATATATTAAAAGACATGACATGAGTCTTCTTGCAACAAGTTTTTGTGACATTCCTTGAATAAATCAATAGTTTGCTGTCCGATGAAATATCTCCCAATTTAAGTGTATAATCATACGGCACACTAATGTAAGATTCGAGCTCAGGGTTTTCACCCCCATTTACCCAAATCATATTGGTGTATGCGGAGATCGCATCTTTGGCAATACATTTAAGTTTGAAATAGTAGTTTTTACCTCTTTTATTTTCAGGAAATAAATATGAATTATCACCACCCGAAATATGTGCAACAGATTTGAATTGTAAAGTATCATTTTCAGAAAGATAAATCTCATAACTATCAGGCATAGCATAATAATCAGAGAAACCAGGAGAGACATTCATATAAATTAATGGAGACTCCCAAGTGAGCAGTATCTGATCTTGCTTTCGAATAGATTGAAGATTGTCTGGGTATACTTCTTTTTTCAGATTAACCTTTTTTTCATCACATGAAAATAAAATAACCAGTAAAAGAAGTAGCAAATTTTTCATCATGGATATTTTATGGTTTTAATTCAATTGACTGCAAATGATTCTTTTCCTGATAGTTTACCTTTGCTTTTTGTCTTTGGCAGTTTACCCAGTGAATGCCCTTGGTTATTCCCAGACATTTGATAGTAAATTCATTTACAATGACACACCCTCGATAGGGTGCAATCCCAAATGTGGAAAACTAAAATCAAAACATAAATAAAAAAAGAACCCTACGGAAACAACGATAGATTTATGGTCATAGATATCAAAGATAGAAGAATTAGCAGAGAATTTTTAAAATAGCTTTGATTACAATGCTGAAGTGTCTTGTTTCCTGGAAAGCTCATTATTGCGAGAGATCCGATAATCAATGAGTGAAATTGATATGTACTTAGTTTCTATGGGGTCTTCTCTGTGGAGACCCCACGGCTTAAGCAGAGTCCAAAAGAGACCCCGCGCAGACGCTTATCAGTATCTACGTAATTGATAGAGTTTATGGACAGGCTCCGAATAGTATTCTATTCCAATATCCTCAAAAACTCCATTTCAATCTTGAATACAAAACCTTTGATAGTGATTTAAAGTCTCCTGACAGGTTTTCACCATAAAATAGCTGTCCGGTAAAATCAAGATCTAAATTATTAATCAGTGAAAAGGTAATAGTAGGATTAACAAAAAGTGTCTTGTTTCCCGGAAAACTCATCATTGCCAGAGACCCGTTAATCAATGGGTGAAATTGATATGTACCCAATAAAAATACCGAATGCATGTAAGGCGAAAGATTTCTTGCAGTCAATTCACCAAAGTAAAAGTCAATGAAACCACCAGATCCCAGGTCAGTTGCGCCATCGCTATTGAACAAGTAAGAGACATTGAAATACAAACTATTTTTGAAAGAATAATCATAAGAAAACGTACCGACAAAGGCTTGATTTTTGGTATTTCCGGCTACAGGAATAAAGTAGGTAAACTCTCCTTTGATTCCGCCACGTTTTATATTTCCTGCCCAAGCCCCACCAATTGTAATGTCTTTTTTTGCCAACCCTCCTATCACCTGAAAATCATAACCCCATTTATTTGTCGCCCATTTTGCTGCTCCCACCCAACTTCCTAAGCTGTCGGCAAGATTGGCCGCAAATTCAAAACTACTGGCAAAACCGGTATATTTCTGTATGCGTAAAGCATCTGACCCGGGTCGCTCTTCGTAGTCAAAGTCGACATAGGAATAGGCATTGAATAAGTCATTGGGATTCCATATCATGCTTACCCCCCAATTGATTCGTTGCCTGCCGAGGCGAAGATTCCAGTCATTGGATTGATATTCAAGATATACTCTGTCAATCATGGTATGCAGCACATTATTATCATTGCTGGCTATGGTCCAGGATAGGTTGAAAAAGTCTTCATTAGCTCCAATTTGGTTTTCAAATCTGGGAATAATACTTACATAATCTCCAGAATACCATTGTGTACGCAGTTCTACTATTGCAGAAAGTTTTTCATTGGGATACCATTTAAAATTCAATCTGTTATGAATTAAGTTGGTCCACAGTGTACCATCTTTTGGCGAAAAATCACTGATGAGCATGTCTTTCAAATAACCATTCATCAACAACTTAGGATCTTCATCCTGGCCAAGAGCAGGAAAGTTATTGACAAATTGTACTGCTAAAATAAATAGTGCTATGGTTGCTATTTTAGACATTAATCTTCTGGTCTGTTCTTTGCACTATTTTAGCAACTTTTACAATCATCAAATTCATACAGATTCATCTGAAATAATCTTTCCATCTTCGAGCGTGATCACTCTGCGTGCTTTGTCAATCACGCGTTGATCATGTGTTGAAAAAACAAATGTCTCATTTTCTTCTTTATTCATTCTGGCCATGATATCCAACAAGTTGGATGTTGCTTTAGAATCAAGATTGGCTGTGGGCTCGTCTGCGAGAATAAAGTTTGGTTTTGACGCCAACGCTCGTGCTACTGCCACCCTTTGTTGTTGTCCGCCAGACAATTGTGAAGGTCGCTGATTTGCCTTGTCTGCAATACCCATTTGTTTTAGCAGGCTCATAGATCTCTCTACCCTTTCCTTCTTTGTTACTTTTTGCAACAACATAACAAACTCAACATTTTCCAATGTGGTAAGTACCGGTATCAAATTGTAGGCCTGAAAAACAAATCCAATATTTTTTAATCTAAAATCAATTAAATCTCCATCTTTCATACTTGTGATATCCGTATTCGAAACTTCTACCCTACCGGAAGTTGGATGATCAAGTCCACCAAGGACATTCAACAAGGTTGTTTTTCCACAACCTGATGGCCCGACGATTGCTGTAAATTCCCCTTCCTGAATCTCAAAGGAAACTCCGTTGAGTGCGTTCACAGGAACTTTTGTTTCGTTATAAACTTTCGTGATATTTTCTACTTTAATTACACTCATGATTATTTATTATAATTTTTTGATCATACCTAATATTCCTAATTCTATTTTCTCAGAGTCCCTAAACAAGAGATTTTAAAGAGGGAAAATTATCAATTCCCCCAGACTCTCTTCTCCAAGGGAGAGTTAGTTAGACGACAGTAATTCCATATTTCTCATACCTTATTTTTCTTTTTACCCTTTTAGCCTTTTAGCCTTTTAGCTTGTAGCTTTTACTTCTGACTTCTTAAATCTTATGCAAGGCTTCTACCGGATTAAGTTTCACGGCTTTCCAAGCTGGATAAATAGCCCCAATAAAAGCAGTAACCACCACTCCGATAGTTACAACCACATAGGCATTTACCTCCAGGTATGGATGCAAAATTGAAGAATAGCCAAAAGCTTCAAGCCCTTCTGAATACTCTGTCAGATCTACACCTACATTCTGATAGTAATTAATCGTTAGCCATCCAACCAACAAACCCACAGGAGCCCCTATTATAGACAAATAAATAGTTTCGATGAGAACCATCATGAACACACGAAGTTTGGTCATGCCAATGGCCATGAGCATTCCCAACTCACGCATACGCTCTAGCACGGCCATAAGCATGGTATTTACGATTCCAAATACAAGAGCCGTCATAATAATGACCAACAATATATAAAGCATATTGCTATACATCTCTTGCATAAAAGCAAGCTCAGGAGCTATTTTACGCCATGATTCCGCAAGATCGGCAGGGTATTTTTTGTTGTATTTGTCAACTATTGCTTCTTCGTCTATCTGCGTTTCCGTAACCAAAGCAATTTCATGGATATTATTGCCATTCGCCAATATTTCAATCAAGTCATCTTGTCGTACAAAGGCATATTGCCCGTTGATATTAAGCGATGAACTTTTAACAATTCCCACAACCCGAAAAGCTGCAGCTGTAATATCTCCGTTACCATCGTTGAAGGTCAGTACCACCTTCGATCGGATTTTAACTTTCAGCTCTTCTGCGATTTTCTCGCCTATTACAATTGGATTTTTCTTTATACCCTTAAAATAAGCGCCTTGGGAAATAAGAGAATCAAGACGAGTAACGACGGCTTCATTTTGCACATCAACCCCACGAATCTGTACTCCCTGAGCTTTACGGGAAGAAGCAATCATTCCATTTAGAATGATTCGTGTTGTAGTGGCTCTCACTCCGGGCCAACTGCGAATCTCTTCTGCTTTTTTACTCCCATCCGGGATATGAAATTTTATGTCAAAGTCATTATTAAATTTAGGGTTATGGATCTGTATATTCGAAACATCATGATTTATGATGTCTGCCATATATCCTACCATAAACCCATTCATAAAGCCAGTGCCAAACAAAAGAGCCCAAATGCCCACGACAATGGCACCCATCACGACCAAACTACGGCCCCGGCTTCTCCAAACGTTTTTCCAGGCTATTTTAAGTATCATAATTTTATTTTTTTAGTTAAATGATTTAATGCCACAATAACTCTTACATTTTATTGTAGGTTGAGTTTTTTTGCTTTTGACATTATTTTAGGTATTTCTATAGCCTCCAATAAAAGCCTTTCTATCTCCAAATCTTCACTTGATAATGAGGCATCTTTTATTACTTCCAGACAATATTCTGATTCGTCAGCTTCTTCTACCACAATATATATTTTGTTGAAAAACTCATTTTGAGACCTCTCTTTGTATGCTGCCCCGTAATTTGCTCTGGTTGAGGCGGCTGATTTGACAAGTTGGTACATAATAACAGCCAATGACTTACAGGTTTTCGATGAATCGCAAAACTGAATTACATCTACTGCAAATTTCTGAGTTCTTGCTTTCATCTTCTCAATGAATATTTTTTTTTCAGTCATACCGCTATTCATTATTTCCATCATCGCATTGTAGCATTATATGGCTTCCCGCATTGCTTTTACAGGTTTGAGATTCTGAATGACAATCAACGGATATGAACTCAGGATGAGTGCCATAATAAATATCGCCCATGCTTGATTGTAAAATAGTTCTGGTTGCAATGAAAAGAAATATGCAGCTTCCACACCAAAATTTTCAATTGCTTTTGCCGATTCCCCGGTAAAAAATATGGGGTTATTGTAATAATATATGAGTATTGGCAAGCTTATCCCCGCCCCCAATAGTACGCCAATGGAAGTCATCATGGCCATTTCTATAAAAATGATAAACTGCATGATGATCCGTTTCATTCCAACGCTCATCATCACACCAAACTCATACATTCGCTCGGCGGTCATCATCAGAAATGTGCCAAACATTCCAAACCCGATGACGGAATACAATATCCAAAGCATTACCTTTCCGCTTATATTATCTATCTCGATCCCCTGAACCAAATCAGGCATCAGCTCATGCCATCCCATTACCTCAAGGGCAGTTGTATCTACCTGGTTGCTGATATCGGCAACTATTCTATCTACATTATTTGCTTTGTCCACCACCAAAGAAATACTTGTAAGTTGATTCTCAACATTATAAAACCATTGAGCCTCTTTCAATGGAAGATAAATGGTTTGGTTGTTTTGCACGGGAACCGGAAATTTCATAATTCCTTTCACCGGGTAAATTCCTGCAGCATTCGCACCATGATAGCCCTGGCTTATCAACACAATCGTATCTCCAATACTCACTTTCAGGTATTCGGCAAGTCCCTGGCCTATCATCACAGATTTATCATCGTCATTCAGATAAGATCCTTCTACCAGCTTATCCTTGACCAGGGTTAGTTGATTTTCCTTGTCAGGGACGATACCCAACACCATGGCTCCTTTGGTTTTAGTTTCATAGGCTGCAAGGGCAAACGATTCTACCCGTGGCACTGCCACCTCTACTCCGGGTGTATTTTCTATTTTTAAAATCAGAGAGTTATCGTATTTGAAACTGTTATCTATGGTTTTATCATCCCAAAATCCGCTTTTATGAACCTGTATGTAACCGGTATAAAATCGTGCTGCGTTTTCAATCATACGTTCGTAAGAGCCAAGCTGCATCGACCGCATAATACAGGCAAGAAAAACTGCAAAAGTGATGGAGCCAATGGTAATAAAACTTCTCCGTTTGTTGCGCCAAATATTTCGCCAAGCTAATGTTAAATACATATTTCTGTTTGTTAAACTTTTTATATAGAGCTAAAAGCTTCGAGATATGAGTTGTGAGCCATGAGTTGTGAGTTAAGTGGTTCATCTTCTTTATTCATAAAACTCATCAGCATTTTCTGCTTTTCATCAATGAGTAAGAGGAGACTTACTATATCTTTATTTTCTTTGGTTATTTCGCATAAGATGATCATTTTTGTTTCCAACTCAAATGAGGAACCAAGGGCGATTTCTAAAAAACGTTTATAATCTTTATCACTTGATCTTGAGCTCCCTTCAGCAATGTTAGAGGGAATTGAAATTGCTGATTTGATCAATTGAGATCCCAACTCGTACCTTGCATCTTGAGGAATATTTTTCAATTCCTGATATACAAGCTTTGTGATTTGAATTCCTTTTTGCCAAATTAATAATCTTTTAAAATTTTTCATGCTTATGATTTTTATCGTTTAACTCATAGCTCGCAACTCAAAACTTTTTCATCTAACCCTCTTCATATTTTGCAGGGAGAAAAAACTGGTTTTTAAGTCAATATCAAAGTCCATTGATTTGTAGATTATTTCAGTTTTCTGGTCAGGGTTTTCAGCCGGAATTACTTCAAGATGAGTAGGTATGACTCTCCCTCCCATTTCCTTGATATCAGATAAAATCATGGTATTGACTAGGAAATCATCTTCGTCGTAATATCGAAATAGCAATTGCAGATAATCGTCCTTTGTGATGTAAGCCTCAATTTTTCCCCAAACTACGGCAGCATCTTCATGGGGAATCAACACAATTTTCCAGGTGTCTCTGTGATTCATGGTTGTATCTCCCTCAATTGTATGAGTATAATCCCGAACTATGGACGATTCTTTTACCAGATCATCATTGGTAAAATCTGAACCCATCCAGGATTGCATCATCATAGAAGGAGGAAGCTTAATGACACGATCAATCGAAGGCTGCCAGTTCCAGATTTCGCTTTCCCTTTTCAGAAAACCAGAGCCTTTATCACGAGCAGGGCTAGTAATAAGCGTTAGACTGTATTCTTTTCCAAGTGCCCATCCTTTTATGCCGATCTCTCTGGTCCAGTCGGGACGTATGATTCGCATGACCATTTCTGTTTTTGAAGAATTCCCCTGCATTTTTTTGTCTGCCTTGTCAATAATCTCCATCGCTGTTTGACCGTAGGTGGCAGACATAAACAACAGCATTACGCCTGTGGTCATTACTATTTTATTCCAATTATTCATGTGTACAGTATTTCTCTATTAAATATTTCTCCATTTCATCTAATGGGTAATCTCTACCTATTACTAAATATTGTATCCCAATTCCATCAAAAAGCCCGGCAATCAGTTGTGCTTCTTCTTTTGCATTCGGGTGACCTATTTCTTCCAAAAGCGTCGAAACAAAAGCAACATATTCTTTCATTTTTACTCTGGCCATCTCTTGCACAAAATCAAACTTGTCAATTTTTAGGGTAAGCTCTGTGAGTAGTCTCCAATGTTCGGGGCGTTCTCTCAATTCATCAAAAAACCAAAGGAAAAGGTTTCTTAATGTTTCAGCAGGGTCAGGAGCAATAATCCCGGAAATCAGTTTGTCTGCTTCGCCCATAGCATCGTTGAGAAGCACTTTCAACAAATCTTCCTTGCTATCGAAATAATTATACATCAAACCCTTGGACACACCGGCTGTATTTGCTATCTGGGAAATACTAGTAGTCTCATAACCGTTTTTTGCCATTAGTTCGAAAGCTGCACCCAGAATATTTCTGATGCTGTTCTTTCTAATTTGTTCGATTTGTTTTTTGCCTCTTGGACTCATTTTATTTTATGACTGAACGGTCGGTCAATAATAAGAACGTTTCCTAAATAAAAAAAGTTTTACTTATTATAAAATAATTTATTTCTATTGGACTTTGTATTTCAGGGGTAATTTCAATTTACTTTTCAAGACCTGGCAATTCAAAACTATTATCGATGGTTTTGTCATTCCAAAAACCATTCTTATGGATTTGGATATGCCCTGTATAAAACCTCGCTGCATTTTCTACCATGCGTTCGTATGAACCAAGTTGCATGGACCGCATGACACTTGCCAATAAAATAGAAAATACAATAGAACCAATTGTGATAAAGTTTCTTCGTTTATTGCGTCATATATTTCTCCAAGCAAGTGTAAGGCACATTTTATTGTTGGAGAAATTGAACTAAAACACAAACTCATTCGGTAATTCACTAAGCAACTTTGGGGCTATCCTACAAAGCACTGCATATCTTAATCCCACTCAACAGTTCTAAATGGTGCTGCCGGCAATCCTTCTTTATTAAAAAAATTGGGTACGGATATGATGCTCCATCCAAATCTTACAGCTATCGGATTGATAATTTCATCAGAATAAACCACTAAAGTCTTCCCATCAATAATTGCTCTGGCTTTGATAAATTTTTTATTTGATCCGGCAATTTCAAAATCTGTAAGCGAATCAGTATTGCATATCAAGCCAGATCCTGTATTATCGAAGTGAAGACGGATATTATTTTCTTCAATTTCCATGAATTTATAAAGTGGTCCTGAAAACACCAAGTCATCGAACCCGTAAGTATTTGCCAAAGCCATTAATGCCAAACGCTTGCCCACATCTTGTTTATTCTTTGGATGAATATCATCAATATTTCCAACATCAGTAGTGACAATCATTCCGGTATTGGGGAGTGATAACGCCATCATTTGTGCTTCCCTTAATAAAGATGCATTCTCCAGGTTTTCATTGTAACGAAATGGAGCTATTTGCACAAAATAGAAAGGAAACTCTCCAATATCCCACTCCTCCCACCAATTTGTTAATAATGATTGAAAAAGTTTTCGGTATTGAATCGGCCTATCCACATTGCTTTCACCCTGATACCAAATGGCCCCTTTGATGGCAAAAGGAATTATTGGTGCAACCATGGCATTGTATAAAGCTCCGGGACGTTTATGTTCCCTGCTCATCATATGAACCGTGTTTGACATAGCGGGTTTGGGAGGTTGCGGAATCCCAGTTAATTGCGCAAGTTCTTTTTCATTTTGCCACACATCTAATTCTTTACTATATTTTCTTTCAGCTTCAGGATACGCTAATTCAATTTTTCTCCACATATCAAAAATCAATGACAATTCTGCATCAGACTCAATCACCTTCACTGGCATCCATGCTTCTGCTAATGAACCACCTTTATTGGCACTGATCACACCTATTGGTACATTTAGCTGTTTGTAAATTTTACGAGCAAAAAAATAGGCAACTCCTGAAAAATCTTTTGCCGATTCAGGTGTAGTTTCCTGCCATGTGCCACGACAATCTGATTGTAGTTCTGAGGCTGATGTTCGTTCGACATGAAATAATCTTATCTCCGGATAGTTAGCTGTAGCAATTTCCTCTTCAGCATTGTTGCATCTCTCCAAAGCCATCGCCATATTTGACTGCCCCGAAGCGAACCATACTTCACCGGAGAGTACATTATCCAAAACAATTTCATTCTTGCCAGTTAGTGTGATTGTAAAAGGCCCTCCAGCGGCAGGTGATTTCAACTTTACCATCCACTCCCCTTTTTCATTAGCTATTATTGATGTATCTCTTTTTAACCAATCGGCATTTATATTAATTTTCTCGCCCGGATCAGCCCAACCCCATATAGGTATATTTGTGTTTTGCTGAATAACCATATTACTATTGATGATTGAGGGGAGTCTAATTTCTGCAAAGGATACTGACTGTAACAGCATTAAGTTTAATAGAATGAAAGCAAGATTTTTTATTTTCATATAATTCTAATTTTAGTTACCTGTCTCCAATCACTAATAGCCAGAATGCAGTAAAAGGTCGGATCTGCAATTCATAGAGTTCGATTTCTTCAGACTCCTGCATCTTTTATCACGCTGTAAAGATTCTGATATTTCCTGAATTGGTCATCGTACCAACTTTTATTTTCGGGTTTTGGGCTTACAGTAGAAATAGGCCGAACCCAACTTTCGGCTATTTCTTGGATTGGAACTCCTGTTTTCGAAGCACAGGCCAGCATGGCTACCCCAAGGCATCCAGCCTCTGTTACATTCAGCACCGTAATTTTTTTACCTGTCACATCAGCTTTCAATTGCGTCCATATCTCTGATTTTGCTCCACCGCCTATGGCACGCAATTCGCTGATCTCGCAGCCTGATTTTTTTAGTATTTCTATATTCAGGCGCATTTCAAATGCAACGCCTTCCAGCAAGGCCCGAATAAGTTCACCCCGGGTAGTTGACAGCCGAAGTCCTAAAATCGCGCCCTTTGTATTTGTATCAAAGTACGGTGTTCCTGAAGGCGTGAAATAAGGCAATGCCAAAAGATCTGAAGGCTTATCTCCTGCTGCATCCAGAAGAAGCTTATAGGCATCAACACCTTTTAGCTCTGCCTCCGCAACTTCCTGAAAACCAAATTCATCCCGAAACCATTTGAGAATATTTCCTCCTGTGAGACTAAAAGCAACCGTTGCAAACAAGCCGCTCACTGCATGATGGTAGGTGCAAATATTATGCTTACGCAAATCGTCTGAAAATATTGGACTCGCAAATGCAGGGGTGATACATTCTACTGTGCCTGTAGCATACATAGCCATTCCGGGTTTAGCTGCGCCAGCCCCAAGCGCACCGCACGGCTGATCATGACCTCCGCTAACAACGAAAGTATGGTCAGCAAGCCCCAGCTTTTGAGAAATCTCCAAATCGATATTTCCAACAACAGTACCTGAAGGCAAAGGTTTTGCCATTTGATCAGGGCTTATACCAACAGATTGTAAAATTTCATTGCTCCACGCATGTCTCCTCACATCAAACATCATGGTGCGCCCGGCAAGAGAATAGCCAATAGCCGGATCAAGCCCTAATTTGTATTGAAGCAAATCTTCAAAACAAAGAAATTTCTTTGTCTTTTTCCAAACATCCGGTTTATTTTCTTTTAACCACAATAGCTTGAACACCGTAAACATCGGATGCGAGGTATGCCCTGTTATTTGATATAATTTTTCTTCGCCAAATTGCTTCGTCCAGCTCTGCACAAAAGATTCAGACCGAACATCAGACGAAATCATGGCATGGCACAACATATCACCACTCTCGCCAACAGCGGTAAAAGCCTCTCCCTGGCTGGATATTCCTATGCCACCAATTGAATTGGGTTCGAGCTGTCCGGCACATGCTTTTATTACCTCAAAACATTTTTCTATGACCTCTTCAGAATCTAATTCAGCACCTCCATCATCAGAAAATATCACATTGTATTCACGGTGCGCCATCGCCATCTGCTGACCATTTTGATCAAACACAACTGCCTTGCAGCTACCGGAACCAATATCTATACCTAGGTAATTCATGGTTTTAATTAATGATTAAAAGAGAGAATAAGAGAATGAAATAATGCATGAATGATTAAATAGGGGAAAAAGCACCATTTCTCCCTGCCTACCGGACCATAGCCGTCAGGCGGGCGGACAGGCATGAATTTAATTTTGTCAGAATGATGATATTTATTTGTGAGTTTGATCATTTCAATTATTTCAACAGTGAAATCAAATTAACGTTAAGCATACATTCTTCTCTTTTCATATTTTTTGTTGCATCAGGTTCTTCATCGGTATTGCAATTTTCAGTTTTGATTTTCGTGTAGATTTGTGACTTCAAAATTCAATATTACAGCATTTACGCATTATTTCATTCTCTCATTCTCTCATTCTCTCATTTACCCCTTCCATCATTAATTTCACTTCTTATAAAACGTTTTCAAATAACCTGTTACTATATTTTTCATTTCTTTATAAACCAAATCCTGACGGTAGGTGGTGGTGCAGAAATCAATTGAAGATGCATTGCCCTGATTAGCATTGCTACCCAATAACCCTTCTTGGAGCAATCGATCTGTCATATCTTTTCCAATGACCTTAGAGGCATTTTTTACCATCTCTTCAAATAGGATTGTAGAGCTGTCACGCTCCAGGGCTGTCCAGATATTTACTTTTCTGATGCCATCTGCAAATAACTCACCAATACTATCTACCGAAACAGACGAGGTGCCATGCAAGCAAAGACATCCTTTGCCCAGGCGTTTGGTGACTGCTCGTGCCAAATCACCTCGATATTGCAACTCTGCTGCAGAGGCGCGATGCTCAGTGCCTAAATTCGCAACTACAATATCAACACCTGTTTCACGCAAATATCGCTCTGCGTCTTCTGGTGAGGTCAGCCCTCCATCTTCTTCAGATGTCTTCCCGATTACATCACATGCTCCTTCTATGAGAATTTTATCTTCACTCTGTGCTCGAAAAATGGCGGTCCTTTGCATATTTTCGTCAAAAGGCAAGGTAGAAGCATCGTACATGATTGACGAAAACTGGCCCATGTCCCAATCGAGGAGTTCGAGATCATCATCCCATTGGACGTGATCCAAGTGAATCATCACTTTGAGCTTTGCATAGGGAGAGCCAGATGATGTAAGTACTTCCAGCTCTTTGAGAAACAACTGCATACCGATATCCCATTTCCTGGTATGGGTGTAAAGTACCGATTGCGGTCGAGATTTATAGTTGTTGGTAATCCCGATAATCATCGGCAAATCTTCAACACCTATCTTGTGACCATATTCCAATGTCGCCGCTAATATCGCTTCGCTTGACGTCAGGTTCTCTGAATTAAAAGTTGGCAGTACCCAACCTCGCTCTGAGGCCTCTGCATATACTTCCAGTACTTGTTTTCTATCTAAAATTAAAGGCATTTTTTTCTTGTTATAATTTTCTTGTTATTTTGAAAAAGTCATGAGTCGGAAGACCGGAGTTTTCCGCATTTTATTGTCGGACTCCCTTATTTCCTCATTCCCCGCCTCGGCGGGCAGGCTTATTTCACCTTCCGTCTTTCGTCTCCCGACTTCTACCCCTTCATCCTCCACTCAATCTGCCAGTTCATCTTCTCTCCGGGCAAAACGGACAAGCAGCTCCCCTCCTTGTGGGCATCTTCAAGAGAGCTATTCGATCCCGATATGGGTTCGAAGGCACACTCATTTCGGCGAATACCGTCTTCATCAGGGTAGCCGTCATTGTTCCACCAAATACCCACAGTCGGGAAGAGTTCAAGTGGGAAATGCATTTCCAGCTTCAGACTGCCAGCCTGCCGAGTCAGGGCACGAAATTCCAAACTTAATTTACCCTCCTTCACATTTTGCAGGAAAAGCATATTTGCCGTTCCTTTGGGTTGTTTCAGGAGATAATTGCGCAAATCTTCCGGAGACTTCACCTTGAGTGTTTTTTGGTTTATGTCATCAAAAGCCGAGGTGAAGGATGGCATCTGCATACCAACGACATCATCTAATGGCATAACCGGATGTATCACATGCTGAAATGGAAGCGCTTCCTTACCTTGATTATGTACTTCAAACAACCAGGTCAAACTATTATCGCTAAACCTCATCTCGCGTTTGAGCAAAAATGGTAAGGCTTGGCTTCGTACTGAAAACTCTAACCCATCCGGTTTTTCAATAATTTCCCATGGAAGCCAACAAACCTCTCCATGATCGGGAATCACCAAATCATGGCCTGGGTACGGGCATGCGCTCACGCTGGGGAAACAATCATCATAGCCGTAAACGGGCCGTGTTTCATATTCGCCATAGTCAGCTTTAGGGGCAGAAAACGAATCCGGCTTGGTAGTCAACAGATCAACGCCGTCGAATTGCAAACTTTCCAGTCTGGCACCATCTTCAGGTGTGTACTTTACGCTCCAACTTTTATACACAAACTCTTTGTGTTTCATAAAGCCACAGCCTTTATTCCTGTCAATTCGCAAAAAGCCACCAGTTCATCATACAAATGTTCGCCATATCCTAGAACGGCGTATTCGTTGTTCCAGGCTTGCAGCAATTCATCGATATCGCAATGCGCGGTAACAAAAGCATGAGGCCAAAATGGAATGCCGCATTCCAGCTGACGTTTTTCCAGTTCGTCTTTTGAAGGTTCTGTAATCGAACAGCGAACAATCACCATTTCAAACTGTCCATTGGTTCTGCCTACTCTGGCCAATACACCTTCGCCCGGCTTGCAGACCAATTTCACTGATAATCCGCCAGCTTCTCCTTCGGTAGGGATTCCGTGTTCGGCAAATCCGGCAGGTCCTAATTTGCCAGCAAGAGAAGGAGGGCATGCGCCATCTCCAATAATTTTTATTTCATTATTCGACTTATCGATATGTTGTAAATCTCCATAGTAAATCGGTTCTTCACTCAGATCGGTAAGAATCTTAGATGTGAGCAAGGTGTTAAAATCAGAGAGTGTTGATACGCCAACTCCATCATTGAGCATCATGCTTTGGGCAAAGCATGTGGCGCTATAGTCATCGCCAAGGCCGGGGAAAGACTGTATTGTGTAAGTTGCCCATTCCTCTTTTTTGAGGATTTTTTTAAGTGCAAGGTACAAACGTATAGATCGCTCAGCGGTATCTCCTTCAGGTATCGGTTCAGCAAAAAATGGCTGAATTTCCGCTCTGGCTTTTTTTACTTCATCGGAAGAAATGTTTTTTGCGGTATCCAACAATTCTGTTGTGTCTCTGGAATCAATATCCACTCCAAACATACGCATCCATTGAGAAGGATCTGCTGCACCACAAGTCTGGCCCATGCCACGCCCACCAAACACACCAATGGTACTCAAATTAAGTATGTTTTTTTCATGACTGGCACGGCAGTAACTAACAATTTTTGACACCTCTTTTGGGTCTTGGTAGCTGCCATAAACAAAACGATGCTTGATGCCAACTTCTTTTAATGCGCCTTGCATCACCAAGCCACCGACAGGTCTCCAGCCTTGAGATCCAGGATTTGTCCAGAGAACAATTCCCTTTCCTGAAAACGAAAAATCCCGAATGGCGCCAATCAAATGAGAGGCCCAAACCCAGGTGCCTGAGAATAGCACCACCGCATCGATGTCATCCATTTTTTTGAATTTTGAAAGACATTCTTTTGCTTCCTTTTTTGATGCGATGACAAGGTCATGCTCTACCAGTTCAAGTCCAGCACTTTTCAGCGCATATTTGGCTTGTTTAACTAATTCATCATCGATAAAAGGAGTTCCCATCGGGTCAGGAAGTCCATCCTTGTGCACTCCATAAACAATAAATCCTATTTTTGTTGTTTCCATATCATATACTTTTAAGTAATTTTATAATTGTTATTTATTTTATAAGTTGTGCAATGTGAGAGCTTTCCAAAAGTTTATCTAAGTATTATTATTTTGTTAAACAAGTAATGAATAAATCCACTTTTCAGCAACTACTCTGCCATCTATTAAAGGGCAACAAATGCCGTAAATAATCATTGTGCTCATTAAAACGTCAATTCACAATATTACTTTTTTCACCCGCCATAGCTGCCAGAATGTTATCCACTACACCATCAATCAGTCTTTGTCTGGCTTCTACGGTCGACCAGGCAGAATGGGGAGTTAGGATCAGGTTCTTTACGTTTCTGAGCAAGGGATTATTTTTAGGTGGTTCTTCATCCAGTACATCAATGCCGGCACCTGCTATCTGGTTCTTGTTTAGCGCTTCGGCAAGATCTTGCTGATTGACCAATGGTCCTCTTGCAGTATTAATTAGCAATGCTGTTGGTTTCATTCTTTTTAACACATCTGCATTAATCATATATTCATTATCTTCTGTTAATGGACAATTAAGGGAAATCACATCGGACTGTTTATATATTTCCTCCAGAGAGGTATGATGATAAGTGCCTTCAGATTTTCCGGATTTCCTATTCATCAAAACCTGCATTCCAAAACCCTCGGCTATTTTTGCCACTCCCTTGCCTATAGCACCAAAACCAATGATCCCGACCGTTTTTCCAACCAATTCGAAAGTAGGATAGCTCAAGAGTGTGAAACTCTGTGACTGTTGCCATATACCATTTCTTATATCTTCATTGTACTTGTAGGCTGCGGTAGCTAAATTGAGGATGAGCGAAAACACATGCTGAGGCACACAATCTTTGGCATATCCCGGTACATTGGAGACGCCAATGCCCTGTTCTCTTGCCGCTTTTAAGTCAATGTTATTATACCCCGTTGCGATTACCGCAATATGTTTTAAAGTCGGTATGGCTTTTATTACCTTTTCCGTGATCGGCACTTTGTTTACAATAAGATGCGTAGCTCCTTTGGCGAGCGATATGGTTTCATCCTCAGATGCAGCAGCAGGATATGGAATAAATTTTGCAATTGACTGGAGACCTGAATAATCCATATCACCATTCAGGTTGATCGTCGATTCGTCTATAAATACTAATTTCATATTTTTTAATTTTTGTGGACTATGGGATTATTAAGAAATGACTTATCGTTTTGACTCTTTCTTTTTTTATTCTATCATTTATTCATTTTATCATTACATCATTCTAACATTCCCTCATTACCCTGCCAAAATTCCTTTTTTAGTTGTCATCCAGGTACTTCGCAGTACGGCAATATCGCTGCCTATCTCAAACATATTTACACCCATTTCTCTATACTGGTCTATTTGCTCCATGTTTGTCCCAACACCCAGCATGATGCCTTTGTTGAATTTTTTAGCTACAGCAATGGTCTTTTTCAAACCTTCCTGGATTTCAGGGTGTGATTTTTGCGGCCCTCGCAGCCCAAGACTCATTGAGAAATCTGCAGGTCCGTACAAGGCGTAATCGATACCATCTACAGCCAGAATTTCTTCTACATTTTTAACAGCAGATGGGTTTTCTATCATCACGCCTACCATTTGCTCGCGGTCGCTCCATTCTACCCATTCTTTACCTCCTTTTGCACCCCAGGCTCCAGACCAGCATTGTCCGCTATAACCACGCATTCCTATAGGTGGAAATTTTGCCTGCTTCACCACTTGTTTAGCATCATCTGCTGTTTCTATATCGACAGCTATTATTCCTCCGGCGCCAATTTCAAAAGCTTTCATAGCAAGAGCCGGATTGCCGGCATCGATTCTCAAAAATGGTACAACATCAGTAAGGGCCGCAGCACGAATTAAATTATCTGTCATGCCATCTTGTCGCCATGAATGCTCGCAATCAATGCGGATAAAATCCATACCGGCCAGACCTGCTACTTCAATTATTGTTGGGCTCCATGAATAGCTTACCGTACCGATAACGGCTTCCCCTTTGGCTAATTTTTCGCGTACTTTATTTGGTTTTCTTATCATAATAACTTGTTCTGTTTTATTTATTTAATGGTAAAATGATGTAATGATAAAATGAGTAAATGATGCTTACTTTTTATCATATGTTGAAATTTTACTCTGGACATTAATTTAGTTAATTCAATTACTACCATCAGAAGCCTTTCCATTTAAAAACAATATCTGATGATGCCTTTTTGCTTTCAATTAATATTTCTTTTTCTGTCATTCCTCAATTATTTTTCATTAAATCCAACCATCGATAAAGCTACGGCTGGCAAGCATTCCTTTGTTCTATCATTTTCTCATTTTATCATTCTATCATTTACTCCTTCCTCCCAACCTACGCAATAGCTTTGGCTAGCAAGCATTACCCACTGTCATTTGTTGTTTTCGAAAGTCGGTGCACAGAATAAATTGACAAGATGGTCAAAGCCATAATTGCCAGGCAAATAGGGCGAGTAAAAAATACTGCATAATCTCCCTGACTAATAAGCATGGCTCTTCGAAATCCCTTTTCTGCTATGGGCCCCAAAATAAAACCAAGCAAAATAGGAGGTGCCGAAAATCCATTTCTAAGTAATAAATAGGTTATGGTGCCAACTACAATGGTAATCCCGATATCAAAGTTCAATTGCCTTGTGGCAAATGCGCCAAGTAGCGTGATGACGATCATGGCTGGAGCAAGAAATTTCACTGGTATATTGGCCATCCTTGCGAAAATTCTGCTGCCGAAGTATCCGATAAACAGAAGGAAAACACTATTGATGATGATGGCCCAAATATAATTGTAGGTGACGGCGGCATATTTTGTAAAAAGATCAGGCCCTGGTACCATGCCATGAATCATCAAAGCACCAAACATTACCGCTGAGGCACCAGAACCGGGTATGGACAGGGTTAGCATTGGGATTAGCGAACCACCTTCGGTGGCGTTGTTGGCTGCCTCTGCCGCTATCACTCCTTCGGTGATTCCGGTGCCAAATTTCTCAGGATGTTTTGATGCTCTTTTGGCTTCCGATACACCTATCCAGCAAGCAATGTTTGCCCCTGCTCCAGGAATAATTCCGATCAGCGTTCCCAAAATACTTGACCTAAGCATCGTTTTCCACAGGGATAATAATTCTTTGATTTTAACCGCAGGCCCTGCGTCCAGACCTTTTAGGCCACTAAGGGTTTCCGATTTGCCTGATAAGGCATCATTGATCATTTTGAGGGACTGGGGAAATGCGAATAAACCCAAAATCACAGGTACCAGAGGGAGACCGTCCAAAAGAAGTATCTCGCCTAACACATACCTTGGTTCACCGGAAATTGGATCGAGACCGATCAGACTCAGCGCCAAGCCCAATAGGCCTGCTATTATCCCTTTGGTCATGGACTTGCCTACTACCGTGGCTATGATTGTTAATCCAAAAATGGCTAACATAAAATATTCTGCCGGGCCAAACCATAAAGTAAATTTAGCTAGCATCGGTGCCAACAACAATAGAGAAAAGCCACCGACAAACCCTCCGAAAGCTGATGAAATGGCTGATGTTGTAAGGGCTTTGTTGCTTTGCCCATTTTGGGTCATGGCAAAGCCGTCCAATACAGTGGCTGCGGCAGCCGAGGTACCCGGAATACCCACCATGATGGCTGTAATACCTCCGCCGTAAATAGCGCCAGAGTAAATCCCTGCCAGCATAGGCAAAGCCACATTCGGATCCATCCCAAAAGTAAATGGGATGAGCATGGCAATACCCAATGTTGCACCAAACCCTGGCAACGCGCCAAGGAAAACGCCAAAGGCAACGCCAAAGACCATAAAAATTATCGTCTCCGGACTGCTAATTAAATGTAAAAAACTCTCAATAATCATAGGCTATCAACTATTGAAAAGTTCGGTAAATAGAAGTGGAATGCGGAGATTCAAACCGAAATAAAAAATAAAAATCAGCGAAAGCGTAATTATTCCTGATATCAAAACCCGTGACCACAAGAATTTTCTTTCTATTAAAATCATCACAATCAACATGTAAATGAATGAGGCTATTTCAAATCCTATAATCGGAAGTGCATAAACATAAACAAGCGTTAGTAAAATAATGAAGATCAGCGGTTTGTCCATATTTTTTTGAAAAGAAGAAAATGAATCTTTGTCTTTCGATCTAAAACTTCTAATCATTATTATAATAGAAAAAATCATGATGAGAAATGCTGTGATCAATGGTATCCGTCTGGCATCAGCTCCCAGATCCATGCTGTAAAAGATGAGAAACAAGCTGAAACTCAAGATTAACCCTCCGCTAATTATATCCGGTTTAATATCTCCCAACGACTTCTTCATGACTAATCAGATTTTGAGTTTTCAATGACCATTTTTCGCATTTCACTACTTAATGATGACAAGAAGTTTTTGAATTCATTAGCATTGAGCGGATTGATAAATTCTTTAAATCCCATTTTTTTCGCATGAGCCAAAAATTCCGGGTCTTGAAGTACGTCAATAATGGTATTTGATAATAATTCCACATGTTGCTTAGGTGTATCTTTTGGAAAGGAAAATCCCCTACTCGAACCTGAAATAAGTGGATAACCCAGTTCGGCATAGGTCGGAATATTGGGAAATGAAGGAAGCCGCTCTTCACTTGCCACTACAAGCGGCCTGACCTTTCCAGCGCGAATCAATGACTGGAAATTAGCCAACCCACCAGAGGCCACTCTCACATGCCCGCCGAGCAACATATTTCTCACTTCAGAAACACCATCAAATGGGATGTAGTTGAATGCCACACCCGTAAGGATTTCTAATTTTCTCAGATGTACAAAATCAGAGCCCCAATAGGCCGTTCCGGCACAATTGATTTTTTTACCACCATGTTTTGCGATGTCCAGCAAATCTTTAAAAGTAGCAATAGAATCAGAAACTAAAACAAACAAAGCGGATGGATCCATCACCACCCTGGCGACTGGCATAAAATCCTTCGCCATATTGAAGGATACATTTTTTCTGGTCAGCTCATGGGTCACGATGCTCATGGTAGTAATGGTTCCCATCGTATAGCCATCGGGATATGACCTCGCCAATACCGAATAACCGACCTGCCCTCCCGCTCCTTTATGGTTTTCGATGACAAAATCAGTCTCCAAAGCCTTACCTGCATATTGCAATACCAACCTGGCCATATTGTCCGTGCCTCCTCCGGGAGGAACATGGACGATGACTTTTATTGGTTTTCCATCTGGATATACTTGGCCTTTAGCCTGAAAAAATCCAAGAAAGGCAAGCAATACACAGCTCAGAAATATGCTTTGCTTTCGATTTTTCAATTCTTTGGATTTATCCAACATCCCCTATCCGGAATTTCTGAGGCCAGTGCCTTCAACAAATTGGCGACAGCTCCGGTTCCCATATTTATAAATGATTTATCTGAAGCACCTCCGACATGCGTAGAAACGATTACGTTATCCAGCTTAAACAATGGGTTTTCTGGATCAGGCGGCTCTTGCTCGAACGCATCGATTGCTGCACCACTCAATTTCCCATCCGTCAATGCCTTTGCCAAAGCACTTTCATCAATCAGTCCGCCTCTGGCTGTATTGATAATAAATGCCGTTTGTTTCATGAGCGACAATTTTTTCTTATCGATCAAATGCCTGTTTTCTGGAGTAAGCGGGCAATGTAAGGTGATGATATCCGAATCGTTGATTAATTCTTCTAAGGTTTGGCACAATGTCGTACCTTCAGGAAGGTTGCCAGCCTTCATAAAAGGGTCATAAATTTTAATATTTAGATTTAACGGTTTCACCAATTCCGCTACCCTGGAGCCAATCCTTCCGAACCCAATTAATCCTAAGGTCTTGCCACTCAAATGGACACCCTGATAACTTTTTTTATTCCAGACACCTTGCTTTACTTGCTTGTCTTCCAAAGGAATACATCTTGCCAGCGCATACATCAATCCGACGGTAAGCTCAGCTACGGATTCAAAATTTGCTTTGGGCGTATTGGTAACCGGAATACCCAACTCCGTGGCGGCTGCCACATCAATATTATCGACACCAACTCCATGCTTACTCAAAATCTTCAATCCCTTGCATGAGGTGATGGCCACTCTTGTCACCTTACCACTTCTCACTAAAATAGCATCCGGCTGATATTCAATAATTTTTTGAGTCATTTGTTCCGGAGAATAGCTCACCTCGCCAAAAATATATTCGCAATCATTTGCCCTCAGCATTGCCAGGGCTTCGTCAGCTACAGGACCGGTTATAAATACTTTATTTTTCATAGTCAATTTTAATTTGAGCTTGCTTAGTGTTTTAACACCAGTTGAATCATAATACAGATCTTGAAATCCTGAAATACCCACCTGCTGGCGGCAGGAATTCAAGGAATGCAAGTTTAGATGACTCTACGAGTTGTTCCCTCCTAATTATCGCATTCTACCTTTACCATTTCGAGCCTTTCTTTTAATTTAACCGCCTGACTTGTTCCCAGGCCCTGCTTAAAACATCCTTAGATTGGGCAATGATTTTTTCCGGTGTCCAGTCTTTATAACAGCACACTTCAAAACTTAAAACAGGTCTTGTTTCTTTACTGAGATAGCCTACATTCAGCAAATGTTGAAGAAAGTCTGTCAATTCTTTCTCCCCATTTTCTCCATCAGGATCTTCAAGCGGTGGGTGCTTGTCTCCGTTCATCGGATGATACGGCTTGTCCATGATACAATTACCAATGTGAGCATGGACCAAATAATCTTTAGCCAGAGCAATCGCCTCACCGGAGGTGTCTCCAATTAAAGGAAGGTGGCTTAAATCCAGTAGTAAACCAAAATCAGGATGCTTTTTGCGTACTCGTTTGGCGATTTCTACAGCATCTTTCGTGGTACCGATTAACGTGTTTTTGGCATAACTTAAAGAATCAAACGTTTCTAAGACTAAAGGAATATCGCCTTGCTCTTTTAAGGCATCAGCAATCTCGTTGAGTGATTTCACTAATTGATTAAATGCCTGCTCTTTATTATGCTCTGGAACCATTTTACCACTTAATAAGCCAAAGCCTTTGGCTTTTAAATCGTAGGCCTGGGGAATCACGTCAATCAATGCCGCTACCACCTTTTGTCTTTCAGCTTCGTTGAGGTGATTGATGTCGAGGTTTTGAGACAGGGTAATCGGATAGGATCCAAAACCGACTGACATATTTTTCTTAGCAATTAAGTCAGAAATTTTCTTTCTTTCCTGACCATCATTTATGTGAGTCATATCAATGACCTCAAAAAACGGATCGTCCAATAGGGTATGGATATTTTGATAGTTCCCTCCGCCTTTAGCCAGTTCAGGCCAAAGCATAAAAGATACAAAACCAACACAACAATAGGATTGAATAGGCTCTTGCATGCCTTTTTTTAAGTATAATTCAATTTGGGCGCAATATCAATAAACTAACTTGTAATTACAAGTTGAGAGTGAAAATTATAATAATTCCCGGGGTGGCTCTGGGCTAATTTCTGACTCAATAGATTTCCAATCCTACCTAGTGTAGTGTCAAGCATACTCTAACGCACCAAGTCTTGATCTTTTTGTCCCTTCCTGCGTCAAAAAAATATTCATGTAGCTATGGCTATACTCAATTTTTTTTCACCTTGTCATGGACAAAAATCTCCACGGCTTTTACGTCATTTTATACATGACACAACACTAGAAGGAAAGCCTGAAAGGCAGCCATTCCATGCGAATGAGCTGTTCTAATATAATTTAATAATTTGCGAATAATCTTTTGGTAAGCGATTACGTTAACAGCATAGTTCTTGACTCTTTGTTGAAATAACTATGTAGAAAGTAATCTTGAGACTAACACCATATTTACGATGAATAGAGTACTCCTTTTTAGCTTTGTGGCTTTCATTCCGTTGCTTACCAGCTGCGACAATGAGTCAGCAGACCCCAATAATAGCGCACCAAGTATTCAGTTCATTTCAGCAGATCCACCTTCACTCAAGGTAAATGAATCTACCACGCTGACATGTGTTGCCAGCGATCCGGATGGAGATAATTTAACTTATGCCTGGTCAGCAGACAAAGGTTTTTTTACGAATGGGGATGCTGATTCTACCATTACATGGACAGCGCCAAACGAAGTAGGTTCTTTTGTAATAAAGGTTTCGGTTAATGATGGCAAGCTAACTGACCAAAAGGAGGATACGATACTCGTATTCGAAGATGGTATTGGAATTTTGGAAGGTATTGTTTATAAAATAAACTCTACGACAACTATAAGTGGGGTTTTGGTCGAGGTCGGTGGCCAGTCATTCACTACGGGAGAAGGTGGAACTTACAAAATCGAAAACATTCCAACAGGAGAAATATCAATAAAGGCGACCATGAATGATTATAAAACATATATACAAACGATAGCCATCATGGCAAATCAAACAACCACTCACCATATTTATATGGTGAATGGCACAAATGCCTGTGACGGTGACTCTACTGTGACTCATGCTGAAAAAACATACAATACTGTGCAGATTGGAGAACAATGCTGGCTTAAAGAGAACTTAAATATCGGAACAATGATCGCAAGAAATAGCATCAACGACAATCAAACAGACAACAACACGATTGAGAAATTTTGTTTTGACAATGATGAAAAGAATTGTGACGCCAATGGCGGACTATACCAATGGAACGAGGCGATGCAATATATTACCACTGAAGGGTCGCAGGGTCTTTGTCCAGCAGGTTGGCACGTACCCACTCAATCAGATTTTGACATCCTGATAAATACAGTCGGAGGAAGTGGCAATGCGCTGAAAGCTTTGGGCCAGGGAGCAGGCACTAATACGAGCGGCTTTACTGCGCTACTTGCAGGACATCGCGACCACAATGATGGGCTTTCTCATGCACAGGGTGACGACACCATTTTTTGGGGATCTTCCGAGAGTAATGGTGAAGGAAATAGCATTGATTTGTACAAAAATAGCAACTCTATTTTCTCAAGCAATTACCACAAGGAACACGGTTTCAGCATTCGTTGCGTGAAGGATTAGTGCGGGTAAGGTAATAAGCTATATTTTGATGAACAACTTATAACGATATAGTATGTATAAAAATAACCAGATGAGTCCTAGGGCACCGATCGATATAAATACATCGTGCCACTTCTCGTCAACCTGACTCAGTAATCCACTAAACATTTTATTTGAAGTATAGCTAAAATTAATAAAGCTATAAGCAAAATATATGACTAATGAGTTTGTTCCTATCACCTTGAAAAAGAAAGCCCACTTTCGATATCCTCTTATATCTATCAACCAATAAAATAATGCAAGTATTAAAAAACCCATACCGCATGTTAACGAAATAAATGAACTTGACCATAAGTGCTTGTTTATTGGAAAGTGCAAATTCCATACTAATCCGATCACAACTGCAGATGCACCCACCCTGACAAGGTTTAGTAATTTTTTATTATTATTGAAATTCTGATTACGCAAAATGTCTCCGGCCCATGCGCCAAACACCGTCAGGCATAGGGATGGTAGTTGAGTGATCAAAGCCAGTTCATCGTAAGTTCCTTGCACAAGTCTGCCGGGCATCAGACCACGGTCGATCCATCCGACAAGATTACCCTCAAATGAAAGATCTCCAGCACCAAACCCGGGAACAGGGATAAGGAAAAGCACACCGTAGTAAGCTGTCAATATCCCAATAACCCAATACAACCTTTGCTTTATTGAAAAATTTAAATAGAGCAAGGTGGTTAAAAATGTAGCAATTCCGATACGTCCAAGCACGCTTCCATATCTGATCTCAGAGGGTTCAAACAATGGGATTGGAGCGTTTTTATAAATTATACCCAATACAATCAAAATGATCATCCGCTTAAAAGCTTTTTTATACAGGTCGGTTTTCAATACGTTTTTATCGATATTGCTACTCAGTGAAAAGCTTAATGAAACCCCAGAGATAAATAGAAAAAGAGGCATGATAAAATCATAAAATGTGAAGCCATGCCAAGTTGGGTGGACCAATTGTGCTTTCAAAACATCAGCCCAGGCCCAATGAGTATCATCAGGGATTAAAAAAATAAATGATAGCCCGCCAGATATGAGGAACATATCAAAACCCCTCAGGGCATCTATAGATAGTAATCTTTTGCTTTTTTCTTTCATTGAATTAAAAAGAATGTGTGGTCTTTACAATTGGTTTATAAAAAAATAGTGCACCATAAAATAGTGCGCAATAAATCGCATTTCTTATCCCAAACCATTAGAATTTTAATAGTGTTCGTTTCAACATTGCTTCGTTGTTCAGTTTGGTCAGCCAGTTTATCAGATTTCTCTTTCGTTTTTCAATATTCATTCAACAATATTAATTACTGAAAATTCCCCAATTGATAATGGATGCTAATAATATCTCTCAGTAATAGCTTCCTACCATCAACCTTTACTCATACACAAAACATCATGCTGATCAACCCATTGAGCATCTTGATTTTTCCGCTCATTCAGGAAATTCAATTTTATAATCCGGAAAAGCGACATCCTCACCTGTATCTCCAACCCTGATATATCGTCGGCTTATTTGTGAAATATTGTTTGAATCTATCAGCTCTGATAACAATAAGTACCCGCCGGGGTTATCCGGAAGTGTGATATTGATAACATAGTTTTGCTCAAAATGAGGTGCGATTTGCACATCAAAAGATTCCTCAGTCACTACCTTGCCTTCAGCATCAATCAGCTTTAAAGACGCCACACCTTGTTGTTCTGAAGAATTATCGTTAATGCCAAAGAGCTTGAATGTATGCCTTTTCCCAGGGGTAAACTTTGTTGGATTTTTAAGATATCGCCCGTCTTCTTCGTCAATAAAGACAGCGAATGGTGCGTAGCAATGAAATTGCCAAATAAGTGTTTCACTTGGGATAAGATCCTTGATTGGGTTTAGAAACCAATCGCCCGTATAACCTTTGTTGGAAGTAATGTAGGCAAAACCTTGCACCCCAGCCATGTAGCGTCTGGATCGCAATGCCTCTGTTTGCAGTTGAATGTAATATGCCTGAAAAGCCCAGCGGTCTTTAACATTGGCATCAGTACCAATGAAATATTCAAAATGTCCAATCGTTCTGTCTTCTATATTGTCCCATTGGTTCATGGGTTTGAAGTAATGTTTTTGAGGAAGTTTGTCATCCGGGTCTGTTCTTGCCTTAGTCAGGAAGGCAGGTGTTCCATCTCGGTTCATCCACATCCATCCATATTCGTTGATCACCTGAGGGACAGGCGAATACCGAGACCTGTCGAGGTAATCATCTTCATAAAATAGTTTCCCAAAGCGATAATTCAATCGCCTCTGTAGCACCTTTTCTTTTTCCGCTCGCTGTGTTACTAAAAGAGGATAATAATGTGGTTCATCCATTTCATTCAGCACCAAGTCTTTCTCATTCATATACCCAACATCCCATATTCTTGTCGGATCAAGTTTTTTCAGTTTGGGAATAAGCTCGTTTCCAATGAAATCATGCCTGGATTCGTTCATGGCATCCCAAATAACAATGCTGGGATGGCTTCCATCTGCCCAAACCCAGTCGGTAAATTCTTTTTCAATTTGATCATCCCAACCTCTGTTCTTCCACATTGGCCACTCATTCTGAATCAGAATTCCGTATTCGTCTGCCATATCATACCAAAAATCAGGGGCAAGACCCAAACACATACGAAATGAATTCCATCGAAGAGATTTAGGCATGTCAACAAGGAATTTTTTTACCCATACTCTGTCCCAGATTAATCCTGCACGATCCGGGTCGCCCATGAAGCGAGACAGGGAAATATTAGAACCTAATAATTTGATTTCATCTCCATTCAGTTCAAACCGTTTGCCGTTTGTTCCAAAGTCGCGCATGCCAAAAGTTTTACTGATTTGATCCGATTTTTTATCCAGAGTAGATACTTCAATTATAGCTTCGTATAAAAACGGAGCATCGGGTGACCAAAGTTTTATATCACTAACAGGTATTTCTATAACTATTTCTTTTTGACTTTGGCAGGTAACGTCTATCAAAATTTTGTGAATATCGCTTACTACTTTACTGCTTTTTTTCTCTTTTACAAAAACTGAAATTTCGGTTTTATACTTAATAAATGAAAACTCATGTCTGATCGAATCATCAAGGTTTTCCAACAACAATTTCACTTGTATTTTTTCATCTGTAACAGATGGCAAACAAAGAGCTCGCATCACCCTGACAGGGCCGGTAAAAGAAATAAAGACATCGTCCCAAATGCCCTGGATATAAGTAAACTGTTCTATATCCATGGAAAAAGCAGATTCTTTTGATATTCGTTTAATGTCATCAATGCGAATGAGCAACACATTCTCTTCACCCAATTTTAAATAATCAGTCAGGTCTGTTTCAATCGGAGTGCTGGCTTGCCAAAAGGTACCGAGGTCAATATCATTCAGGGTAAGCTGAGTGTTAAATCTACTTTTAAGAATGGTTAGCATGGCCTTTTTTCCATGACCTTCTTTCGGGATCATAAATTTACACTTATACCAACTGTATTTTGCGTCCTGATCTCCCATAAACAATTCTTCGTATTGATCAATTTTTGGAACTGCCTGATCGATTAATCCGGGAACAGGAATCTTTCTTGTGAATTTCTTAGGTGGATATGCTTTGTAAGTCTGTTCAAAATCCCATTCGCCGTTGAGGTTTAAATCATATCGAGGTGATGGGTTCTGGGCATGGGCTGATAATATAGCTACACAAACGACAAGAAAAGTCAATATAAAAGTTTTAATTTTTAACATAATAATTAACATTTTTAGTATGTAGTTTAAGATTTACATAACAAAGAGATTTTGCTTATTTATCGATAGTGGTGTTTTCTGTTCCCGCACCAATACGCAATAATTCTATTGCCACTTCCTCTACCATTTCATGCCCTCCTTCAAAAAGAATGATTGAGGTATTTTTGAAATTTCTTTCATAAATGACTGCTCTGTCTCCAATTTTTTTTGATAAACGTACTGGAAAGGTTCGCATACTAACTAAATCCAATGATGTTTTAGGAGAAATAAGTTGATCGCTGGGTGCACCAAAATCGCCAATTACTTTATTGTAAAACTCAATGGACTGCGAGACCGGAACTGAACCTTTGTATCCATCGTGAATGCCTGCATAAATTGCCAAACGGGAATCTTTTCTATCTTCTTTTGGTGTAGTCATGTACAACGCTGATCTGCTTCTGGCTTCGTTAACGTTCAGAATAGAATCACCGCTGCTGGTGGCGGCCAAAATATGATCGGCATAATTATTTTTCCTGCCAACAGATTGAAAGTACCATGCCTCCAGATCGGAGATCGGCACCCAAGCGGAAAACGAGGCGATAGCATGTTTTGAATTCATATAAGCAAGAAGGGTGGCCATGCCCCCACCACTTTGGCCAATTACATGTATATTTTCTTTATCTACATGACCATTTGCTATGGCATAAGCAATGGCTTCATCGATATCGCTGATCACATATTTGCTGCCACAAGCCTTGGGTGTATTGTTTACACCTCTGAAATCGGGGTGAATATAATTCCAATCGCGATCAAGTATTTGCTTCGCCAAAGGGTCTTGCTGGGTGTAGGTGTTACTCCATGTATGCAAACTGATAATAAGTGGCTGCGCTTTTTTGCTTTTGGAAGCATAGAAGTAGGCTTTTTGAATCTCCCGGTCCATTGGTGACTTGATATCAACCTCCTGAAATACTTCCGGCCAACCATCGAGGGTGTCTTTTTCTTGGGCTTTCACTATAAAAATTACAAGTAAAAGCATACTCGATATGAGTAAAATTGTTTTCTTTTTCATAGTTTTTACATCAATTCAAAAATAGTTTCAGCACATTTATTTTCTTCCAGGATCAGCCATGCTCTGTATGTTCCGGGCTGTACTTTTTCTCCTTTGGCATCAGTCTCATCCCAATCAAAAGTCATTTTCCCATCAAATGTTCCGGTGTAGATCGTTTGCATTACTTTCTTTTTTTTATTTAGAATTTCCAACCTTCCCTCCACTGCCCGATCATAGGATGATAAGTCAATTTCGACAGAAAATTTACCGGAAATTTGTGCGGAATCAGGATGATTGATCACGGTAACATACGTTGGGTTATAATTCAAATCAGGAACTATCGGCATGGTGTCGGGTGGCAAATCACTGATTTCATAGCCAAGATCGATGAGGGTTTCTTTGACCCCAGGAATGATTTTAGCTGCATTCCAATAGTAGATGCGATTGAGCACATCTAATGGAAGAGCGAGACCTGGTGTCGGGCCTCCGTTCATGCCAAAAGTAAGGGGCTTATCGGTTTCGAGCTTTTCACGCATAAATCGGAACGCAGGTGCTGAGCGATTAATCTTAAAATCTGTCCCGAAAAGAAAACGATCTTTATAGTCAATTAACAGTTTTCTGATTTTGGTATAATCCGGTTTTGGGGCGTCCCACCATTTTGTGCAAACGATGTCAGCGTAAAGGTTTGGGTTTCTGTCAAAGAAATTTCTAAGGGTATCAATATCAGAATTTCTGTTGGTCAGGTAAAACCCATGGGCCATAATGAATGTGGTCTCAGGATGCTTCCTGATCACCCGCTCGGCGTCTTGCTGATGAACCATAAATTTTTCGGGCACATACCAGACGTCTTCGGGCGGATCAGCGACATGCATGGCGATGAATGGCAAATCCAATTCGCCCATTTTTGTTATCTGTTCATCGGCAATCTCAGACGGCAGGGTGTGGTATCTTAAATGTGCTTTTAGACCAACATATCCTTGATCTTTCATCGTTTGTACTTCATCCAGCGTAAGGTGAACTCCCTTCTCCGCCAATAAAATCCTGTTATTCAGGCTGTCCCTAATAAATTGCAGCAAGCTCGTATCGTTGTGATTGAGTGTGATGCTGATCGTGCCACCCCATTCATCCATGGTTTTCACCGTTTGGGCAAAATCATTTTTACCTATTAGATGCGTATGCATATCTACAATAGGCACCTGCGCCATATCATACATTTTTTGTTTTTGCTCAGGGTTTTCGCAGTTGGCGAAACTGTAGATCACAAATAAAATTAGTACTACTCTTTTCATGCTGCTTTTCGTCAATCTTTCTATTTTATTACTGTTCTACATTCACAATACTTATTTATACTTTGCTAAAATCATCTCCAAATCGGCAAACTCTTTAATGGTAGTTGTAGCTTGAATTTCCCAGGGATCAAAAATTGAATCTGATGAACGCTGAATCCAAGCTGAACGCATACCGTATGAAATTGCTCCGATTACATCAAACGGATTACCTGAGATTAACCATGAATCAGATTTTGTTGAATTGGTCTTAATATTTAAATGTTCATAAACCGAAGGGCTTGGCTTAAACATTTTAATATCTTCCACACTCACAATTCCATCGAAACATTTAATAATTCCAGCATTCTCCAATAATTCAGAAACGGCTTTTCTACTTCCATTGGAAAAAGCATATAAGGAATGTCCAGCCTTTTTCAAATTTTGCAATCCAACTTCAACGTCTGGGAAAGGCGGCAATATTTTATACTCACTCATTAGGCTGGCTTTCTGATCCGGGTTTAATTTAGCATTGAATTTAATACAACAAAATTCCAGTGCTTGCTTTGTGCATATGGAGAAATCAACATAATTATCCATTAAGCCACGCCTGAATGAATATTCCAATTGCTTATTTCTCCATGCATCCATGAATGATTTTGAACTTTCGCCAAGCATCGTTTTCAGCAAGTCATGAACCCCTGAAGTATTTATTACTGTTCCATATACATCAAATGCCAATGTGAATTTCATAGGTTTGTTATATTAGTACTACATTAATCGTTTTTAACATTTGTCTTTCTTTTAATTTCCTTGTTCACCGGAAACAAAACACGTTTCTATTTCTATATAGAGTCTTTCCATAATGTCCAATCTCTGCATTACGCAAGCCAATTCATTTTCGGTTTTTTACTTGAGTCCAATCCGAAAACACATAAAATCAATCCCGATCGCTCTCGGGACTTTTGGCTTCCCAAAAAAAAACGAGAAAGGCTGTGAGGGTAGTCCAATCCGTTATTTTCTATTCTTCTTAAAATTAGCTGCTTGTTCAAAAATATCCTTGTAAACTTCATCTCTTTCGACTGGTGGATAACCGTGTTCGTCCAGCAATAAAATCAGTCCGACTTTTAGAGCTGATTTAATGTCTTCTCGCTTACTCCAGTCAGGAAATTTAGCTTGTCCATCTACCAAGTCCTTTACAGCTTTTGCTAATTCAATTAGTTTGTCCTCTGGATATTTGAAGTCATATTTTACGCACAATTCTTTTAGAATATCGTAGAATGCTTTTTCTTCAAAGTCAATTCCCATTTCGTCACCTGCTGAGAATTCTTTTTGTACTTCCCAAATCAGATTTGTTAAGTGTTCTGCCATCTCCTCATAAACTTCACTACGCAAAACATCATCTTCTTTTCTTTCGTTGTATTTCT
>CAZDRA010000029.1:0-46809 GCA_964507705.1 uncultured Roseivirgaceae bacterium
TTATACAAAAATAACAAATTAGGTAAATATACGGGCATTCATTAAAATTATTTATGCTTTTAAAAAAAATATTAAGCGTAAACGCAACCTTCAATTCATTACTGTCGTTGTTGGTGTTATGTGGAAAAACGGCTTACTAATCTCACTTGTACTATTGACAAGTTTTGAACTTAAGGCTCAAATCAAAAAATCCTTCACCATTCCTAACAACTCTAATTTTGATAAATTAATATTTTCATTGAATGCCACTAATGGACATTGCAACATAAAATCTGGCGGGGAAGACAATATTATAAATCTATATAGTAAAACCTCAGGTACCACATCCCCCCAATATGAAGAAAATATTATCGATGGGGTTAAGTTGCTTCAAGTAAATTTACAAGAAGAAAACAGCAATTATCTAAGCTCAACTTTTTCTAACCAACTAATTAATTTCAGCACGCAAGATGAGAATGACGTTATCTGGAATGTAACTATTTCTAAATTGAAACCTGTAGAACTTGACCTTAACTATGCTATTGGAGATTCTTATATCGATCTTACTGGTTTATCCATAGAACGACTAAAGGTCAAGACTGGGAGTGCCAATATTGTAGTAAACTATAAAAATGACGTTGCAAATTTTGTGAAAATGGACACATTTCTTGTAAAGGTTGACGTGGGATCATTTGAAGCAAAAAATCTCCATTTGTCCAGATCAGCAAATATCATTGCGAATGTTGGTTTTGGAAATGTGAAAATGGATTTTGGCAACGCAGAATTAATCAATACTGAAGTCAGAGCAACAATTGGGGCTGGAAAATTAATAATAATATTACCGAAAAATGACATTCCAATCAAGATTAACATCAATGACTCTCCTCTATGCCATATTAAAATTCCCAAAGGCTATGTAAATTCAACAGCCCACATATTTCATTCTCCAAAATATGCCAATAATCAAAGTAACAGTATAAATTTTGATGTTGATGTGGCAGTGGGATCCATCGTTTTTAAAACTGCCAATCGCTAAATTTGTTGAATAGAATCCGTCCATAAACTCTGCCAAATCATAAACGCTCCTTTTTGCAATCTTTACTAAGTGAAAATTATTCCATTATTGCTTTGGTATAAATGTTAATGTTTAATTTCAACCAAAAATTATCTTTGAGTCCACTCCGACGATAGACAATTTTTATGAAAAGAGTTATTTTGGATGAGATTTTTATTTTTCCTGCCTACCACCGGCAGGCAGATGAGATTCGGTGATACTTGAGTATCAGCTAATTGAGAAAAATGAAACTATTGTTAAATAAATTTTTTAGATTTTGTGTGTTTTCGGAGTGGACTCATCTTTAACTATTTAGTAAATTAATATTCTTTATAAACATCATAAAAACCTCAGCCATTGAATATTCTCACCATTGAGCACATCCATAAGTCATATGGAGATTTTAAAGCTTTAAATGATATTAGTCTGGCCATACCCGAAGGTTCCATTTTTGGGTTACTGGGTCCTAACGGAGCAGGGAAGACTACGCTTATCAGAATTATTACTCAAATAATTGCTGCCGACAAAGGCTCTATTTTGATAAATAATGAACCCCTAAATGCTGCCCATATTCGAAATATTGGTTATCTGCCGGAGGAGCGAGGGTTGTATAAAAAAATGAAAGTTGGAGAGCATTTACTTTATCTCGCACGCCTCAAAGGTCTTTCAAAAAATGAGGCCATGGAGCAAATAAAAATTTGGTTTAGGAAGTTTGAGATTGCGGGATGGTGGGGCAAAAAAGTAGAAGACCTCTCCAAAGGCATGCAGCAAAAAATTCAATTTATTGCAACGGTATTGCACAGGCCTAACCTTATTATTCTCGATGAACCATTTTCAGGGTTTGATCCTATCAATGTAAATATAATTAAGGACGAAATATTAAAACTCGCTAGCGAGGGGAATACAATAATCTTTTCTACACATCGCATGGAATCTGTCGAAGAGTTATGTGATCATATTGTTTTGATAAACAAGGCAGAAAAAATACTTGAAGGCTCAAAAAAAAGTATTAAAGCCGATTATAAATCTAATACCTTCGAAGTAGAACATAAAAACTTAATGAATAAGTTGGATGAGGGCTTTAAAGTAAAATCTCAGGTACAACTGGAAGATGGGTTTTATAAGACTTCTATTCAAATTGTAAATGGAAAAGGGCCGAATGAGTTATTAAAAATACTAATTGACAATGTTGAGGTTCATTCATTTGTTGAGAAAATTCCAAATATGAATGAAATTTTCATTTCAAAAGTTCAAGGAGGTGATCATGAATAAAATTGGATTAATTATAAAAAGAGAATATCTGACCAGGGTCAGAAAGCGCTCATTCATCATCATGAGTATTGTCGGCCCACTTTTATTCGGACTGGTATTTGTTGTACCGATTTGGCTAGCTTCAAGGGAGAGTGATGAGAAAGTAATTGAGATTCTGGATGAAAGTGGATATTTCTCTGGAAAATTTGACGGAGCAGGTTCTATCTCTTTCAGGTATATTGATGGTACTCTCGACAAAGCCAAGGGAGAACTTTCGTCTGCAAATTCTTATGGGTTGCTGTTTATCCCAAAATTCGATATCGATAATAATGAAGGAATCACTTTTTTTGCCGAGCAAAATCCCAGCATCGAAATTCAAGCTTCATTGGAGCGTATGTTAAAAAACGAAATAGAGGAAATAAAACTTGAGCGCTCAGGAATTGATAAAGAAAAACTTGAGAAGATAAAAACAACTGTAAATCTCAATGTAATAAATATTACTGATGGTGGCGAAAAAGAAGGAGATGTGTTGGTTGCTACAGCAGTCGGTTATATCTCTGCATTCCTTATTTACTTCTTTACCTTCTTGTATGGCGTGCAGACATTAAGAGGTGTGATCGAAGAAAAGACCAGCAGGATAGTTGAAATTATCATTTCTTCTGTAAAGCCATTCCAACTTATGATGGGTAAAATAATAGGTATTGGAGCAGTTGGGCTAACACAGTTTTTAATATGGGTATTATTAACAACTTTCATTTATCAGGGGGCATTGGTCTTTTATGATGTAGATATTTCTAAATCAAAACAAATTGAATTGGCGCAAGGTGATCAATTATCTCCAACTCCTAAAGCAAGTCTCCCTGACATATTTGAGAAGTTAGATACCATCAATTTTCCATTAATACTGGGCACATTTCTATTTTATTTTTTAGCCGCTTATCTGTTTTATGGTTCTTTGTTTGCCGCTGTGGGTTCGGCAGTAGATAATGATGCAGATGCCCAACAATTCCAATTGCCAATTACATTACCCCTGATATTGTCTATTATGCTACTTGCTGCAATTATCCGTGACCCTCATGGAGACTTGGCATTCTGGGCATCGATGATCCCTTTTACCTCACCGGTAATTATGATGATGCGTATTCCTTTCGATCCCCCAGCATGGCAAATTGCACTTTCTATGGTTTGCATGATCGCAGGATTTATATTTACTACCTGGCTTGCCGGAAGAATTTATCGAATTGGCATACTGATGCATGGAGCCAAAGTGAATTACAAAATTATATTTAAATGGCTGATGATGCGAAATTGATATTGTTCTGGACCAAGGTAAATTTAATTGATAAGAATTTTCTGGCTGTATGTTCCTTTTATGGATTCCAAACTTATTATATAAACTCCTATAGAAAGACCCGTTGAAATAAAAATTGATTGGCTTGACTCAATCGATCCTATTCTATATTTTTCCCATACTTTTTTACCAGTGAGATCAAACATCCCCAATTTCTTTATTCCATGAGAACTGAGAATGTTAAAATTTCCAACAGATGGATTAGGAAAGATTTTCACTTCATTATCAAAATCACTAACCTTGAGTGCGGTGACAATATCAGGTGTAGTAACTTCTACCATCTGAGAAGCAGACATTTTAGTTCCCATAGCTGTTATCCTGTATCGATAAATGTTATTTTCTACAACACTTGAGTCAATGAAATGGGTAGTGTTTGCAGGTAAAACAACGAATCTTAAGAATTTGGGAAAATGTATATCTGCCCGTTCTACGATATATCCGAGTTCGTCTTCACTGTCATTCCAGTAAATATTTACCAAATCTGTACCCAGTGCCTGTCCAGTAAAATTATCAGGCGGATCCGGTTTGTGATCACGGTCTGTTATCCATACATACATAGAAGCTGTATTGCTTAGTGAGACTACCGTATCATTTTTGTCTGTGGCTGTGAAAATTGCCTTATAGGGTTTGGATCGAACATGTGCAGATAATGGTGTAAAACTGATTATTTCTTCAATCGGCCCAGGAAAAAATCCCATACCATTGTCCGGCGGAATATCCATCAATTTGAAAAAATCACCCTGCATACTTGCACGTATTGAGTCTCCATCAGGATCGGAGATTATAGCGGTATTAAAATAATTATTTCCTGCAATGATTGCCGTATCTTTTAAACCCATTATACCAGGGTTCATGTTGTTTGTTTTTTGAAGATTGATGGAATAGTCAAGAGTTGAGCTGCTCATCTGATAATAAACACCATCTACCTTTCTCCATTCATTCACTTTAAATGCAATAGCATACCTCCCATCAAGCTCTTTAATATTCCAAAGTAAAGAGCCGTTAAATGGGTCAATGGATATTCTACTGATTTTCTTGATTTGCGTTTCGTCCTTTTCATTGGGCTGCCAATAATTCACAACTTGTACGTTTGCCATTTGCAATGGAGCGGTAAAATGAAAAGAGATGGAATCATGTTCTTCATCTATGAAAGAAAAATCAAAAAAATAAGTTGATCCCATTCTATTAATTGCCGGAATATTTTCAAGCGTTGGAGTTTGATTGCACCCTAAAAATGGATCGATATTAATCATCATTTCAATATACATTGGAGTGTTAATAGAGTTATCCATATTTATTATATTGAGGCTTCGATTGAAAAATCTGACACTTATATTATAAATTCCAGGTCCGCTAAATGAGTGTTCCCTTGCAAAAATCAAGGTCTGCATTTTATCATCAATGACAATCTTGGTATATTCACTTAATGCAATATCTTCGATAACTCCATCTCCATAATTAACTTGCATATCTCCAAATAAAATATCAGATTCAACAAACGAATTAAATGTAATTTCTACTTCATAATTATAGCTTTGACAAGAAATAGGTTTTGTTGAAATATACATTGCTTGAATTGCAATAGATGTATAGCTGTAAGTCAATAAAAGCAAAATGAATACGGGTCGTTTCATATTTTGAATAACAATAAATCAATACGTTATTGGATTTAGAACGTAAATAAAGAATTTAAAATATACGATTGATTTTAATTCGTGTTTGGCTTTTATCTTAACAAGAAAAATAGTTTAAAGAAAATTCCACAAATTATTATTGGCGCCATTATCAGATAAAAACGCACCCATATTTGTTGGTATATGCGCTACTAAAAGAATACAGACAAAAACTGAAATTCATACAAATTGAAGTGCCGGATACTATTAAAAAATTCTACCACCACTGTTGGTCTTAGTAGTATGGTAAAGGCAATTCCGAATAATGATCCATACAAATGTGCATCGTGATTTACATTATCTGCCATCCGCTTTCCGGAATAATATGAATAAATCAAATAAAAAGCACCAATGATAAAAGCAGGAATACAAATGGCAAAATACAGGCAAATAGAAGAAGTTGGCTTGTACAAAATGGAGGCAAATAAAATTGATGCAACACCTCCGGATGCACCAAGCGAATTGTAATAACTGGAATTTTTATATTTTGAATATGTTTTAAGGTTAGCAACAGCAATTCCAGCTATATATGTAATCAGGTAATATAATATTCCCAGTTGACCAAATTGTATAAGATAGGCTCGCTCGATTACACCACCAAAAAAGAACAGTGCAATCATATTGAATATTAAATGTGTCGGATTGCTATGGATAAAACCAGAACTCAATAGTCTGTAGTATTGCTTTCCATGATAAACAGTGTATGGATTAAACATCCATTTGCTTTGAATTGCTGTGTTTTTCCAGCCTCTCATGCTGGTCCATACAGTAATTGCAATTAATATTATGGTAATATTCAATGTCATATCAATCTTAATTCTCGCGGTTGATCAACTTCAATGTCAAATCTATCAATGGTTGCTTTTTATTTTTATCGACTTGCAGCGATTTTAATATATTAAGTCCTTTGTCAAAGTAATTATTCATTTTCTTTTCGCTCAATTCCTTAATTCCCAATTTATTATAAATGCCAACTATAGCCTCAATCTTTTCCTTTGGATTAAATTCAATTTTCTGAAGCCAGCTTTCGAGTTCCCCTTTTTCGTGATTATCGGCAAGCTCCAATGCTTTTATTAATAGGTATGTTTTTTTATTGGAAATGATGTCTCCTCCAACTTGTTTTCCAAATTTGTCACTATCTGCATACACATCCAATAGATCATCTTTTAATTGAAAACCCAAGCCAATATTAATTCCGAATTCATGCAACTTGTCGCTGATTTTTTCTTCCGCCCCTCCGATAATTGCTCCAAGTTCAATAGCAAAGGCTAACAACACCGCAGTTTTTAGCTTGATCATTTCAATATATTCTGCTTCCGACACAGCATTTCTCGACTCAAAATTCATATCGTATTGCTGACCTTCACAAACCTCTACAGCACACTTATTAAACTTTTTTAATATTTTACTGGAATCTGCAAAATCTGATTTAAGAAAGAGATCATAGGCACGAACGAGCATCACATCTCCTGAAAGAATGGCAATATTTTCATTCCACTTCTTGTGCACTGTGGGCATTCCGCGCCTGATCGGTGCAGCGTCCATGATATCATCGTGCAACAAAGTGAAATTATGAAATACCTCAACACCCAGTGCTGGGTAAATGGCTTTATTGAAATTGTCATCAAAAATATGATAGGTCATGAGGGTGAGCAAAGGGCGTAGCCTTTTTCCTCCCAGTGAAAGAATATATCGTATTGGTTCATACAATTCAACAGGGTGAGTCCCAAAATCAAATTCGAGTAGTTTTTTTTCAATTAACTCAGCGTATTTCTTCAAATCCAGAGATATAAAAAGTTGTTATAATTAGAGAAATCGACCTACTACGCTGCAAAGCATAAAAGACCGGATCAGTTATAGGAAAGAAAAAAAATTTTAATTCCAAAATATAAATATAAAACGAGGATTTGGTTATCACACTTTTAGAGCCATTAAGTTTACATAAAGGTTAGGCTAAAACTGAGGAGCAAAATAATTATTCCCCAAATCAATCGGGTTTTTGATTATAAAAACAGGAAAATTATCAAAAAAATAAATGCGCACATATATCAATGTCGTTTAGTTAAGCTTTTCGTCACTGCGAGCCTGCCTGCCACAGACAGGTGTAGCGTGGCAGTCTGCCTACTTTAAACATCTGGTGCCCAATATTAGAGATCGCTTCGTGCCTACCAATGACGTGAAAAAATACGGTGATAGTCCCCGGACCTGTTTCAGGGTCTGTTGGCAATTTGAAAAATCATTTCATACGGCAGGCAGATCCCAGAATAAACCTGCCTACTGCAAGCAGGTCTGGGTATTAATTGTTGTTTTTTTGACGTCATTGACAATTTGTGCATTTTGGAAAAAATGTTAATTCTCGCGAAGACGTGCTGGCTTAACTAAACGACATTGATGCATATATATAAAAAGAACGTAAACCAAAGCTCAATACTTCGATTTACGTTCTGCAATATTTATTTACTGGCAACCAATGATACGTTCAATGTAAAATCATCATAGATCAATTTATCTCCAAGATTGTCAAAGAATGTTCCGGATCCATATTTTACTCCAAAATCTGACCTGTCAATAGTGATGCTTGCAGAAATTGTTGCTTTAGACCCAGCAATATTAACTTGTGCAGGAAATTCAATAGATTTTGTTATTCCCTTTATTGTAATATCACCCTTGACTTGATATTTGTTTTTGGATTGATGATCTACATTTGAGATTATAAATTTAGCTTTTGGAAAACGCTCTACTCCAAAGAAATCATCAGATTTTAAATGCCCGACCAACTTTTGATTATACTCAGCATCTTCGAGATCTGTGTTGGTTATGGATTTCATATCAATTTCAAAAGATCCGCCAGTTAATGCGTCCCCTTCAAATTGGAGATTGCCGGTTAATAAATTGATGTTTCCGGTATGTTCTCCAGAAACTTTTTTACCCAACCATACTACTTTACTTTCATCAACATTAACATTTAATGCTGATTTAACACCTTTTCCTGTGAATGCACTAAATACAATAGCTACTACTGATAGTGCGATAATTAATACTTGCTTTTTCATCTTGTTTATATTTATTAAAATTTACTATTTACAGAGGTAATTAATCATGCCCCTGCGTATCCTTATTTTGCCCCGGCCATGCCGGTTTCATTTTTTTTTAAAGTTTGCTGAAACCCAACTACGAGAAAATAATAGTCATGCCTGCCAATTGGCAAATACATAATTGTTACCTTGAACTATCATTTCAGTCATAGTCTATTTCATGTGTTTATATAAATTAATTGATTAATAAAATTTTGGTATTTCTATTAATAATAGGATTGCATCGTTATAGATTTGAATAGATAACTCTGTTAAATCCCAGTATCCAACAGCATCTCTGCTGCTCAATTCTGTATCATTGATTTTCGCTTCTCCTTCAATCAAAAATGCGTATATTCCATTATTCTTATTTGTTAGTTTGTGCTCAACGGAATGACCTGACTTTAATTTCCCCAAAGACAATATGGCATTCTGGTTAATCCAGAGACCATTACCATCTTCCAGAGAGACTATGGTAACGAGATTATTTAAATTCAACTGTGCAGAAAAGTCTTTCTGATCATACCTGGGTTTGATATTCTTTTCTTTTGGTAATATCCATAATTGTAAAAAATTTACATCTTTGGTATTAGAGAAATTATATTCTGAATGATAAATCCCGGAACCTGCCGACATGATTTGGACTTCACCGGTTTTTATTTCCTGCTCATTCCCGGTACTGTCTTTATGCGCAAGAGACCCGGAAATTGGTATAGAAATAATTTCCATATTTTCATGCGGGTGAGTGCCAAACCCCATGCCTGGCTTTACGATATCATCGTTAAGCACACGCAACGCTCCAAAATTCATCCTATCGGTATTGAAGTAATTTGCAAAGCTAAATGTATGCCTCGAATCCAGCCAGCCGTGGTTTGATATACCTCTGGTACCAGCTCCATGAAATACGATATTATTATTTTTAGTTTTCATTATTTTCCCTTTCCTTTCTATCAATTAATGTTTGCAATGGCAACTCCATAAATAGATTTTAATTACTCATTTTTAGCCCTGCCTCAAAAAGACAAACCACCTTATTATTCAATAATATTTAGCTATTTTTCTCTCAACTTATCCAATAATGCATTTAGTACTTTAGCATCTTCTTCACTTATGTGGGGCATTGAGTCATTCAATTTTTCTACCTGAACATTTATATCATCCAATAAATTAATCCCTTTTTTTGTAATTGTGATATCAACTTGCCGTCTATTGTTTGGACAAGTCCTCCTGTTTACCAACTCTGCTCCATCAAGTTTATCAATGAGTCTTGATGCATTAGATTCTTTATCAAGCATCCTTTCTTTTATTAAATTTAAACTTGAAGGATTGGGAAACTGACCCTTTAATATCCTCAGCACATTAAACTGTTGACTCGATATCCCATATGGTTTCAAAACCCTGTTATGAAGGCTATTAAGCCAGTTTGCTGTAAATTGAATGTTTATCACAAGTTTATGATTCTCATTCTCAAACCTTTCTTGTTTTATCTCGTCTTCAAGTCGCATTATATTTTTCTTTATATGTATATACAACAAATGTATATACAATGTTTCTATAAATCGAATATTTTTTTCATTTTGTTACTTTAACCTTATTCATTCTATTATTAGGGTATATTTTATTTAACAAATTATCGAAGCGAGCAAACACATGAGCGAGGAGGAAATCCTCAAAGAATTTGAGACGGTAAAAGATGCTGCTAAAAATCCAGCGCTGTTCCAAATCATTTATGATCGATATTTTATAGTAATCTTTAATTACATATTCAGAAAAATAGATGATGAAGACATCACAGCAGATTTGACTTCGCAGACTTTTCTTAAAGCTTTGAAAAATCTCAAAAAGTATAGATACAAAGGCGTTCCTTTTTCAGCTTGGCTGTTTCGGATAGCATCAAACGAGGTCAACAGGCATTATATGCAAGCAAATAAAAAATTGGTATTTAGTTTTGATGAACAAGAGTTTGAATATTTGATTACGCAAAATTCGGATGAAGAAATCCCTCCGGATATTGATTATATCATAGATAAAATGCATCTGCTGAAAGACACGGATATAGAAGTATTGGAATTGCGTTTTTTTGAAAACAAGAATTTTGCTGAAATCGCTTTTATCCTGGAAATAAGTGAAGCCAGTGCTAAAGTGAGAACTTACAGGGCTATTGGGAAATTGAGGGAATTGTTAAACCTGAAGGAGAAATGACAAAATTTGATATACGCATACGCAGACAGCGGTTTTCAAAAGGAAGGATCGAAAGGCATAAAGACTTTCAGAATCTGATGGGAAATTATGATAAATCTAGTAGAAAAAATACGCGAGGTGTAATGGTATTGGTTATTGCGTTGATAATATTAATTGCTATTCTGCTGGCATTTTTCAATACACCCAAGGAAGAAAAACAAAATTCGGAAACAGACCAGATTAGCTATCACCAACACATTTCCGAATGGAATGGCAGTGTGTACAAAGTATAAACCTAAAAAATGAAATAGAATTCACAGCATTGACATTAATTATTGTGAATTATTCATATAAATAAAAAGGGCCCTATTTCTTAACTTAAATTTTATATATCATGGAACTAAAAAAGAATCCTAAGCTGGATTATCAGAAGAAGTATGTCCTGTTTTTTAACATTGGACTTGTATTGAGTTTATTATTGGTGATTTCTGCATTCGAATGGAAAATTGAAGAAGGCCTTTCGGGGGTAGATTTAGATGATGATCATTTCGGAGATGAAATTGAAATTATTCAGGTTACACATATCAATCCTCCTCCCAAGCCAAAAATCAAGCAGATTACATTAATTGAAATTGACAACGATAAAGAAGTCGAAGAAATCGAGATTAACTTTGATGCGATAGAGATAGATGTCGTTGAAATTGTTGTGGCAAATATGGATGAGCCACCAGATGAAGAAGTGGAAGTAGTAAAAGACTTCGTAGAAACCATGCCGTCATTTCCTGGTGGGCTATCTGAATTTTATAAATTCGTTAGAAAAAATCTAAAATATCCTTTCCAAGCCAGAAAATTGCAAATCGAAGGGAAAGTGTTTGTACACTTTGTAGTGGATAAAAATGGAGGCTTAAGCGATATAAAAATCGTAAGAGGAATTGGTGCCGGATGTAACAATGAAGTACTTCGTATTATCAATATTTCTCCAAGATGGAATCCGGGGAAGCAACGAGGGCGTCCTGTAAAAAGTACGCATGATGATGCCCATCACTTTTAGATTGCAATAGTAAAAAAGGGTTGGTCATTCAACCCTTTTTTATTGACAATTTTATTGAAAAATTAATTACGAGGCGTTTTCTTTGAGACACTACTTAGGTATTTCTATCAGTCATTGGATATTTAATGATAATACGGTACATCAATTTTGATTCGATTTGATGGACAACTATGTTTATTCGCATTTTAGTGATTATATTTATTGCACTTGAAAGCACTATTATTTTTCAAAAAATAAAAATCACATTGGACATTCAATAAACACCATAGTAATGTCCGGAATGAACTTACAGAAAGATTATCACGCAGATGTCAAAAAATAATTCTACCTCTTCAAATTTCCTCCAACGAGTAAAAATTGGTACCACAAGAAACTTAGTTAGTCTCTTTGCAATACTTATACTATTTGCCACTCTACTATTTTTCTTCTCTCTAAATTACCATCAGCATAAAAAATTGGAGCAAATGCTAGCAAAAACAACATACAAGGCAGATGTTTCTAAATTGTTATACCAAATTGAAAATGAGGTTCAAAACTCACTTAATAACAGTTTGATTTATAATAGTTCAAAAAGTGAGATTGAAAGGTTTCAAGCTGCGTATTCATTGAAATCTACAAGGCAGTTGTATAATGAATTAAAAAAAAATACTTCTCCATATCAATATGATATACAGCTTTCAGAAAAAATCCAAAATCTTGGCGAAGACCTAACAAACTTCAACCAAAATATTGCTGACTTAATAGATACTGATGACCAGTTATTTGAAATCATAAATCAGGTTGACCAAAACGCAGACTCAATACAGGAGAATTTCATAATCAAAAAATATTCTATGGGCACCGAAATTCCCGAAGTCAAAATGCTCAATATTATTTATGAAAGTGTTCAAAATCAACTTTCTACAATAGATAACTATTTTTATACTGTCAACTCCAAAGAGATTAATGAAATCAAAGCCAGTTCTCCAATAGTAATTTATATAATATTTATTGTAACAATTATATTGCTCCTAACTGCCCTGGGATATTATATTATTAAAAATCATAAATTATCCGTTTCTGAATTGGGGAATACTTTAGCGCAAATTGCAAAGGGAGAATTGCCCGATAATAAAATTGGAAGTAATAGTGAAATAGGGGAAATTGTAGAAACGAGTAATAGCCTGGTCAATTATCTTGACGATGCAAGTCAGTTTGCAATCAAAATTGGAGATGGGAATTTTGACTATGAGTTTCAGCCAAAAAGCGATCATGACACATTGGGCAATTCATTGATCGAAATGAGAAACAGACTTCAGGAAGTAGCAAATACAGACAAAATAAGACATTGGATAAATGAAGGACAGGCAAAATTTGGTGATATCCTCAGACACCACAACAACGATATCGAGGCTTTAGGCTCTCACGTTTTATCCTATCTGATAGAATATATGCAAGCGAGCCAAGGTGCTTTATTTGTATTGAAAAAGGAAAATAGCAAAGATTATCTGGAGCTTCTTTCTGCATACGCCTACAAGAGAAGAAAATTTGTTGAACATAAATTTGAACCTGACGAAAGCCTGGCTGGAAGATCATTTTTAGAGGGCAAAACAATTCATATCACTGATATCCAGACCGATCATTACAATATTCAAACCGGGCTTGGAGAATCGAAGCCTTCCAGTATATTGATAGTGCCATTAAAAGACGAGGATCGAATTGAAGGCATTCTTGAAATAGCTTCTTTAAAGGCTTTTGAAAAACATCATATTGAATTTATAGAATCAATCGGTGAAAGCATCGCATCATCATTAAGTGCAGGGGAATCAAATCAAATTACTTCAAAATTACTTTCCGAAACCCAGGAAAAGGCTGAGGAAATGGAGGCGCAAGAAGAAGAGTTGAGGCAAAACATGGAAGAACTCGCCGCAACCCAGGAGCAATTAGAAAGAAGCTATAAGGAAAATATAGAGAAAACTTTACAGCTTGAGGGACAAATGAGTATAATCAACATGGCCGCTCTCGTCTCTAAAACCAACAAAAAGGGCATAATAACTTATGTAAATGATTTGTTTTGTGAAGTTGCAGGCTATACTCGCAAAGAGCTTATAGGGCAAAATCACAATATCGTCCGCCATCCCGATATGACAAAATCGGCTTTTAAAGATATGTGGAAAACTATTGGCTCAGGCAAAGTATGGAGCGGAAAGGTTAAAAACAAGACCAAAAATGGCAGTTATTATTGGGTAGATGCTAATATCGGTCCTGTTATGGATGAGGATGGTAAACCTAAAGAATATGTTGGCGTTAGATATTTAGTAACAGATTATGTAGATGATAAAAAACTGATAAAATTAATTCATCAAAAATACCCCGACAAAGACATATAAAATATAGGTAGCTGTTTGAGTATTACCTTAAATCCACAAGTAGATGATAAAAAAAAGTCAAAAAGGGCTTAAAATAATTGATAATAAGCTTTTTTGGTTTCTCGCTTTCGTCTATATAGGGGGATGCAAATTTTTAACATTTATGAAAAATCGCATAATCTTCTGATAAAATAAATTCTTTTGATGGCATTTTTTTTATAAAAAGTTGGTTTTTGAAGATATCTTTAGCAAAAAGCTTTGCATACTTTATGATTGAAATTGATTTTACAAATAAAAAAGACCAAGCAATTGAAACAACCATGATACTGAATAACGAAACTAAAGAGCATCTAAATCTCCTGACAATTTCGGGAGGAAGTGAAAGTGAAGACGGCTCTCAAAATATCTTCCTAATTCAGCAATAAACCATACGGGACTCAAATGGCTAAAACAGACCTATCAACATACGATAATAGTTGGTTCGATCCGGGGGCAGGCTGGATAAAACGCACCTTTTGGTATTATACAAACCACCTTATATTTAACCATGGTTTACTCCCTATTTCTTCTCTAAAAATATTATTACTCAAATTATTTGGGGCAAAAATTGGTGTTGGTGTAAATATAAAACCCTCAGTAAATATAAAATATCCATGGCTTTTGCAGATAGGAGATCACAGCTGGATTGGTGAGCATGTTTGGATAGACAATCTGACGATGGTGACTATTGGCAAGAATGTGTGCCTATCTCAAGGGGCAATGCTATTGACAGGAAACCATAATTACAAAAAATCAACATTTGATTTAATGACCGGAAAAATTGTTCTGGAAGATGGAGTTTGGATTGGAACCAAATCTGTAGTTTGTCCTGGAATTACATGTTTTTCCCATAGTGTATTATCTGTTAATTCAGTAGCAACCATGCATCTTGAAGCATATGGAATTTACCAGGGGAATCCGGCAGTGAAAGTGAAAGATAGGGTTGTGGAATAAAAAATTATTGGACTACTCGACATCTTGAAGTTTGCCCGGATCTAACATTTGAAAAATAAATTCATCAAACCCATTTCCATTTACCACATCACTGGTTTAATTTTGGCATCAATGAAAATCACCATCATCACGGTTTGTTATAATAGCATCTCTCATGTCGAAGACGCCATAAACTCTGTTGCGAGTCAGGATTATAATGATATCGAACATATTGTGATTGATGGTAATTCCGATGATGGAACGCAGAAAGTACTGGAAAAAAACTGCAATAATCTAGCTCACTGGATAAGTGAAGAAGACAAGGGCATTTACGATGCCATGAATAAAGGAATAAAAAAAGCTACCGGAGATGTGGTTGGTATCCTTAACTCCGATGATTTTTATTATGATAATCAGGTGATTTCAAAAGTTGCGGATGCCTTTAAGGATGAGGGAATTGATGCCGTTTTTGGTGATTTGATATTTGTAGACCCACAAAATATCAATAAAACCGTACGGACTTATTCTTCAGAAAAATGGCACCCAAGTAAATTTGCAAAAGGATATATGCCGGCGCATCCTACTTTTTTTGTCAAAAAAGAGTTCTATGAAAAACATGGATTATTTGAGACAGATTATTCAATCGCCGCAGATTACGAAATGTTGATAAGGCTACTATATGTTCATAAACTTAATTATAGGTATTTACCCATGAAAATGGTAAAAATGCGAAAAGGAGGAGTAAGCTCAAACGGTATTAAAAGCAATATCATCCTCAATAATGAAATTATTCGCGCATGTCGCAAACATGGCATCAAAACCAGTGCAATAAAAATATATCCTAAATATTTTCGAAAAATATTTGAGCTTTTCAACCACAAATGAAACGCGTTCTTATCACAGGCATCACAGGATTTGTTGGAACCAATTTGGTGCAATACTTGCAATCCAATAAAGAAATACAAATCATTGGATATTCTCGAGATATTGATAAGGCAAAATTTTCGCTAAATAATGTGGACTTCATCAGTGAAATTTCTGCTATTATTTTAGACAGATACCTCATCGATACCGTAATCCATCTGGCAGGTATTGCCCATGATCTCTCTGGAGATTTTAATAAAGAAGATTATCAAAGAGTTAATTATCGGTGGACAAGCCAAATCTATGATGAGTTTAATAAGTCTCAAGCCAATAGTTTCGTTTTTGTAAGCTCAATAAAAGCAGTTACCGATCATTCAGGAAATGTGATTGACGAAGATTATATTTCCAATCCTACATCTGATTATGGTATTTCTAAAAAAAATGCTGAAGATTTCATTTTGAATAATCAGAGTGCAAATAAAAATACTTTCATTTTGAGACCATGTATGATTCATGGTCCTGGGAATAAAGGGAATCTCAACTTATTGTACAAATATGTAAAAGCCAGCATACCATATGCACTTGGTGCTTATAAAAATGAACGCTCATTTCTTTCGATTGAAAATTTTTGCTTTACGATAGAAAAAATTCTCGAAGGCAAATTGACTGCCGGCATCTACCTACTGGCAGATAACGATACTATTTCAACTAACGATTTGATCCATCTAATTGGGCAAGAAATAAACAAGAAGGTGATTATTCTTAGACTCCCAAAATTCATTATCGGGAAAATGGCACAATTTGGCACGTGGGTTCACGCTCCTTTTAATTTAAAAACTGTAGCCAAGTTGAGTGAAAATATGGCTGTTTCAAATCAAAAACTTTTACTAAATTTGGGCCAGAGCCTTCCGGAATCAACAATCGAGGGGTTGAAAAAAACCATCAAATCATTTCATGGATAGTGGACACTACCTGGCTTTTGCAGTTTTGTTATTTGCGGCTTACTTTGTTTATTTTAGAGTGGCGCGCATCTTCAGTATTGTTGATCACCCCAACCATCGTACTATGCACGAAGGTGCCACAATTCGGGGTGGCGGAATTGTGGTGTTGATTACAATTGTATTGTTTTCATTATCTGTAGATTTCCCAGGATATTATTTCATTACAGGATTAACAGCTTTGGGACTAATTGGGTTTTTAGATGACATTATTGATTTATCAGGAAAAGTAAGAATTCCAATTCAGATTTTTTCTGTTGTTATGATGTTATTTGAGCTGGACCTTACCGGTATTAATATTATATGGTTTATCATAATTGTCATTGTAGCAACCGGCGTCATCAACGCTTTCAATTTTATGGATGGAATAAACGGCATGACCGGTGGATATAGTTTTGTAACTGTTGTTTCATTGATTTATGTCAATAATTATTTATCCCCATTCATTTCCAATGATTTCTTGTCCATATTTCTTTTAGCATTAATTACATTCAATTTCTTTAATTTCAGAAAAAAGGCAGTTTGTTTTGCAGGTGATGTAGGGAGCCTTAGCATAGCTTTCGTTTTAGCATTCTTGATTATAAAATTAGTCTCCCAAACCCAGCAATTTGCCTTTGTTCTTTTACTGACATTTTATGGGATTGATACAATTTTTACTATTGTACAAAGATTATTGAGGAAGGAGAATATTTTCGTTGCTCATCGCCTCCATTTTTTCCAGGTTGTGGTCAGCAAAACCGGAATTTCTCATTTAACCATGTCAGTGATTTATATAATTCTACAAACAATTGTCAATGTTTTTATAATTTATTTGATCCAATTAAACATGATTGATCAACTGATTTATTCTGGGATTTTACTTTTAATCCTGTCAGCATTATATATTTTTATAAAAATTAAAATGGTAAGAATAGCTTAATTATGTATTCAATGAACATAAAAATATACCTGGATAAAGTATTGGCTATAGTAATGATCTTCATTCTTTTTCCATTGTTAATCATCACTACATTTTTACTATTTATTACTCAGGGTAGTCCTATTCTTTTTGTGCAAATGCGAACCGGGAAAAACATGAGTAAATTTAAACTATACAAATTCAGGACGTTGGTTCCGTCTCTATTGGACGAATTGAGTATGGGAAATAGGAAGTTCACCTTTTTTGGAAAAATAATGAGAAAATCCGGTATTGATGAACTACCACAACTTTTCAATATTCTCAAAGGCGATATGTCTTTTGTTGGGCCAAGGCCTTTACCAATTGTTTATGAAAAAAAGTACAATAAGGTCCAGTTGGAACGATTCCGGGTAAAACCGGGTATTACAGGGTGGGCGCAAGTTCATGGAAAAAACAATATATCCTGGGATCGTAGATTTCAACTAGACCTATGGTATATCGGCAACTTATCACTATCAATTGATTTTAAAATTTGCTTGATGACCGTATTTCAATCTTTCTCTTCAGTTTTGAGTTTGAAAAAGAATCAAATAGAAATGCCTGTTTTTAAAGGTACTAAGATTTTATAAAATGATTTTATACGGAGCAGGAGGCCATGCAAAAGTAGTATGTGATTGTATTGCCTCACAGGGAGAAATTATACATGGAGTTTTTGATGACAATCCTTTGATAAAATCTTTTATGGGTTTTAATGTAAAAACACCATATTCTGCAAATCTATATGCCAATGATAAACTTATCATAAGCATAGGATCAAACAGGAAGAGATACGAATTGTCAAAAATTATAAAGCATGAATTTGGAACTTCTATTCACAATACTGCTTTTTTAGCTGAAAGATTTGAAGTCAACCACGGAACAATGATCATGGCCAGATCTGCAATTCAAACCGAGACGGTTATCGGGAAACATACAATAATAAATACAGGAGCAATCATAGAACATGATTGTAAGGTAAAAGATTTTGTACACATTGGACCAGGAGCTGTAATTTGTGGCAATGTCGATATTGGACATGGAGCATTTATAGGTGCCAATGTTACTGTATTACCAGGATTGTCCATTGGGAAATGGTCTATCATTGGAGCAGGCTCTGTTGTGCTAAAAGATGTTGAGGAAGGTTCAACAGTAGCAGGGAATCCTGCCAGATCGCTTTAAGGATAATTTAAAAATTGATAAAGTATTCACGACGTCAATCATTGTCAACATGGTAGTGACAAGAACTATGTGGATAGATTTGTATCGACAAGTAATAGATTTTTAGCCATTTATCCAATCAGTGATAATCGGAAATAAAATACTTAAAGAACTGAATTACAAGGTCATATTTACCATCGTAATTTAAAAACTTCCCATTCAATGCCTAATTATAAGCGTCAAAAATGTTAAAAGTAAACAGTGTCCAATAATCTTTTCAGAATTTGAACTTGCTTACATTCTGAAGATAAGATAAAATCAATTGAATGGAGTGAAATAATAGAGATTATCAGGTTATAATTGTGAAATTAATACATTATATTTGCCTGTATTTTAATTAGTTTTTCACTTGAATAAATTCTATTCAATTTATAGCTGGATAAAGTACGGTACTTTTTAAACTTTCAATTGAATTATTTTATCAATACAGGATTGAGTACTTACTTAATGGACAACCTACTTCTGAAAATAAAAATCCTTCCTCGATGGATAATTATTCTTATTGACCTCTGCATACTATTTTTTTCATCTTTACTTGCCTATTTACTTCGCTTCAATTTTGATTACAGTAGCCTTGGTAGTTATGATGTTAATTATGGCATAATAATATTCACTTTTTTTTGTTTTGCAGCCAGTATTACTACGAGAAGTTATGCTGGAATTGTACGTTACACAGGCATGCAAGATGCTGGAAGAATATTAGGTACCATTTTTTTAGGTTCCATTCTCACTTTTATGGCCAGTTACATTCACTACGAAGTAAATGGCGCATATTTAATACCTATTTCAGTAATTATAATATCATTCCTCAATGCAGTATTAATCCTCATTTCCTATCGATTATTTGTAAAGCAATTATTTTCACTGTTTTGGAAAAAAGAAAAAAAGGTTGAGCATGTGCTAATCTATGGCACAAACAAATCTGCTCAAATGGCGAGACAAATTATAGAAGAAAATCAGGGAAATCAGTATAAGGTCATCGGATATATGGATGATGACAAAAAACATATTGGAAAGGTTGTAAATGGAGTCAATATCTTTGACGCAAGAAAAGATCTGGAAATGATCATGAGCAACAAAGGAGTTAAGGAATTAATAATTTCCAGCAGAAGTATTTCGGTTGAGCGAAAAAATGAACTTGTTGATGTATGCCTGGAGAAAAATATAAAAGTGCGAATTGTTCCTCCTGTAGAAGATTGGGTAAAAGGTGAGCTAAGTATCAATCAAATCAAAGACATTAATATTGAAGAACTTTTGGAAAGAGATTCCATTAAGTTGGATAACTTCAACATATCTCAAGAACTAAAGGGACGGAAAATAATGGTCACAGGGGCTGCTGGATCAATTGGTAGTGAAATCGTAAGGCAAGCTCTTTTTTATAATCCAGAATCAATCGTTATGGTTGATCAGGCAGAATCAGACCTTTTTGATATAGAAAATGAATTGAAGCTTAAAAAAGGAACATTAAAGGTTTATCCAATAATTGCAGACATTACCTGTGAGGAAAGAATGGAAGGCCTTTTTCGGGAATTTGAACCACACATCATTTTTCATGCAGCAGCTTATAAGCATGTCCCGATGATGGAAAAAAATCCTTCTGAAGCAGTAAATTGCAATATCAAAGGCACTAAAATACTTGCAGATCTCTCAGTAAAATACAATGCCGAAAAGTTTGTTATGATTTCAACTGACAAGGCAGTAAATCCTTCAAATGTCATGGGAGCATCCAAACGCATAGCAGAGAAATACGTACAATCTCTGAACAACTACCTAATGGAGAAAAACCCAGATGCAACCAAATTTATCACCACAAGGTTTGGTAATGTTCTTGGGTCTAATGGCTCAGTGATTCCGGTATTCAAAAAACAAATAGATCTTGGGGGACCAATAACAGTTACTCACCCCGATATTACCAGATATTTTATGACCATTCCTGAAGCATGTCAATTGGTTTTAGAGGCCGGCGCGATGGGTGCTGGTGGAGAAATATTTGTTTTTGATATGGGCAAATCAATGAAAATTATTGATTTGGCAAAAAAAATGGTCCAACTTTCCGGCTTAGAAGTCGGACGAGATATCGAAATAATTTATACCGGATTGAGGAGCGGAGAAAAACTGTACGAAGAGTTGTTAAGTAGTCACGAAAACTCATTGCCAACCTACCATCATAAAATTCTCATTGCTAAAACCAGAAAGGAACACTACGAAACAGTTCAAGGTGATGTACAATTGCTAATAAACACAGCTCAAGATCAAGACGAATTGAAATTGGTTGGGGTTATGAAATATATTGTACCTGAATTCAAAAGCAATTCTTCAAAATTTGAAGCTCTGGATAAAAAGAAAGGTTAAGATAAATAGAGTTTTCTGAGGAGTTATAATGGATATATCAATTTACAAATCTGGCATTACGGCTATTGTTATCACCCTCATCTGCACCCCAATCTTTATCTATATTTCAAAAAAAAAAGGGTTTTATGCTTTAGTTAATCATCGCAGTTCACATGATGTAAGTATCCCAAATACAGGAGGAATTGTACTTTGTATGGCTGTACTCACTTCATTAATTCTATTTTCAGACTATCCAAATCAAGAAGAATTTAGCCTGCTGATCTCAGCTTTTGCAATTTTATTAATTACAGGTATAATTGATGATTTTAATCCAATCCCTGTAGCTTACAAATTTTTGGGTCAGTTTATTCCTGCAATTGTAATAGTGGCGTTTATTAATGAAAAAGAATTGGTGATCCCATTTCTACATGATATCATTCAATTGCCATACATTTTTAATTATTTGTTTTGGATTCTATTTATTGTGATGACTATAAATGCATTTAATTTAATAGATGGAATTGACGGACTTGCCATTGGCCTGGGTATTGTTGGTAGTTTATTCTATTTTATAATATATGTCAATTATCCAGAACCCAATTTGGCAATTTTTTCAATTTCCTTAAGTGCAGGATTATTCGTATTATTTTTTTTCAATATTTCATCAAAAATGAAAATATTTTTAGGCGATACGGGTTCATTGATGATTGGTGCCCTTCTTGTATATTTCGCGCTAAAATTTATAAGTCTGACTAGTGCTGCGTCGATAAATTATTCGTTTTTCCTGGTTTTGGGGAGTATATTCCTTCCTTTGGCAGATATGATTAGAGTAATACTGGTAAGACTATTCAATGGTTCATCACCTTTTCAGGCTGATAACCGACACATACATCACGTAATTCTTGATTTGCTAAAAGGAAATCATTTATTTACTACAGGAATATTAATAATAAGCCAGATTGGAATACTGATGTTATTTCGATTTTATGCAAATACTGGGTTAACCATGTATCTCCCAATAATTATATTAACATTTCTTGCCTACTGTGCAGTGGCTTTCTTTTTGAATCGACGACGGGATTATAAAACTGATTAGAACCTTCTTTTGTTAATCTGCTTATTGGTTCTTCTTTTAGGTGCCTTTAGCTTATGAGAACTTCCTTTAAGTCGTTTTCTGAAAGTGTTACTTTTACCGATTTCGGCAAAATAATATTCGACTTTTAAATTAAATATAAAGAAACCATCATTGTTATCGGGATTGCCTCTAAATTGTTTTCCTTGCTCGGCCCATGTTGGATTTACACCCAACTCCCAGGTTCTGTCAGATAATTTTCTTGCCGTTTCATTAGAAAAAGAAGCCGGGTCAGGATAAATTCCACTACTGACATCATCCAAATTGTCTGACAACACAAATCTATAACCACCATCAATAACCACATTAAAAAATGGGTTTACCCTGAACTTAACACCTCCGCCTACTGGAAATGAAGCAGTAAATCCACTATAGTCCTCACCGGAAGTTTTTAATTTTTTTAGATTATATCTTTTATCATCAAGTTTAGCTGTTGGATTATAACTCACCAAACCAATACCGCCATATATGTACGGATTTGCAAATCGACGCATATAAAAACGCCTGTCCTCTTCAAACAAACTCAAATGGATAACTGTGCTTAACTCAAAGTTTTGAGATTGAAATGAAAGGTTTCTTGTTACTTTCCCAGGGTCGGTATTGTCATTACCAGAGAGCATAAACCATGTTGCTTCAGCGCCCACTGAAAACCAACGATAGAAATTATACCTGGCACCAAGGGCAAAGTTTGGTTTAATATTTGAATTATCTCCGGATTTCGCTAAGTCACCATAATAATGAGTTGTGCCTGTTCCAGCTGAAAGCAGAAAATTTCTATTTCGATTTTTATTATAAAATCCCTGACTCAGTACAATCTCTGTACAGAAGAGCAATAATGTAACTACAAGAATTGATTTTTTCATCTCAACAATAAAAATAAAATGTCTTTTGTAAACTATCTGATAACATCTAACTCAAGACTTACAATATTAACATAAATTTAGCGAAAAACTTTAAATCAAAGAAATCTGCAATGACTTCTCATAGCAAAAAATATACATATGCATTTAAAAAACCATTAATTGTCAAAAATCCATCATCACTATTTCACAATCTGTAGATTTATCAGAATTTGAAGATAGACCATAATTCCTTGCCGTCAGCAAACGTTAATTTATATTCAAAAACAATTTCCCTGTACTATCATATTTCAAATGATCATGGTCAGTCATCTCAAATACTATTTTTTCTACCATAGGCAATTCATGGTTGGCAAATAACTTTGTTAATTCTTCTGGAAATTTTGCGCCTTTTTTCAATTGATAATGTATCATCTCGCGGATACGTTCATGATCGGAAATTGAAAGTCTTCTTTTTTTATCTAAGCAATAATCACAATGTCCGCAGTCTTCAAAATTACTTTCATCAAAGTACTCCAATATTATACTTGTTCTACATTGATTATTGCTTTCTACATAGCCAATTATTGATCCGAGTTTCTTTTTTTGGATATTTCTACGTTCATGCAATCGGCGTTTATTTAAGGGAAGTTTTGATGCATCAAATCTTGAGGTTGTAAACGAAATCTGAGGCTTATCCCTCATTCTATCGTACGTAATTATCTTTGAATTATTCAAAAAACTTAGCATACTTTTAATCTTGAAAACAGTTGTATTTAATATCCTTGCTATTTGATTTTCAGAAATCCTTACGAAATTCCCAAATAATTCACCCCCATAAAGTCTAAGTAAAGATTTTATTAAAGAATCGTAGCTAGCATTTGCAACCTGAAATTTATACAACTCAGATTTTCCTATGTTTATTGAAACTTTTGATGGATGGTAAAAACTTTCATTCAGCTCAACAAATCCCTCCTCTTCCAACTTTTTGATAGCATAATAAACTTGGTTATTATTAAAATTGAAATTGTTGCAGAAATCATTCATTTCAAAATCAAAATATGAAAACAAGTTTGAACCAACCGCAATTTTATAATAATTAGCCAAAGCCTGATAGGTGCTCTTCATATATTGTATTGAAGGATGAGCATTTTCAAAATGAGCATTTAATAGTCGCTTATCTCCCTCGTGAAAAATAATTACGGCATACGCTTTATTTCCATCTCTGCCAGCTCGACCTGCTTCCTGGTAATAGGCTTCCAAATTGTCAGGAACATCATAATGAACTACTACACGGACATTGCTTTTATTGATACCCATACCAAATGCATTTGTTGCCACGATTACCCTTGTATTACCCTTTTGCCATAGTTCTTGCTTTTTCATACGCAAATCATGGCTCAACCCAGCGTGGTAATAATCGGATGATATTTGATTCTTCAACAACAATTCACTCAGTTCTTTAGTGCGATTTCTACTTCTGGAGTACACCAGGGCGGTTCCTGGTACATTATTCAAAATCTCCAATAATTTCCTTTCTTTACTTTCTACTTGCCTGACAGCAAATGCAATATTCTCCCTAACAAAACTTGCTTTATAAATTTGCCGATTTTTCAGGTCTAACTTATCGCAAATATCCTCAACTACTCTTTTTGTAGCTGTAGCAGTAAGCGCAATTGTTGTCACATGAGGAATATTAATTTGTCGAAATTCTGCAATTTTCATATATGAGGGTCTGAAATCGTACCCCCATTGCGAAATGCAATGAGATTCGTCAACGGCCAAAAGATTTACATCCATTTTTTTTACCCGCTCAGCAAACAACTCTGTCTGAAGTCTCTCCGGAGAAACATAGAGAAGTTTTACTTTTCCGTAAATACAATTGTCAAGAATAATATCGATTTCCCGGTTTGTTAGTCCGGTATAAATAGCATAGGCTTTGACTCCTATATTATTTAATTGATCAACCTGATCTTTCATCAATGCAATTAGTGGTGAAATCACAAGGCAAAGTCCATCTTTGCACAAAGCCGGTAGCTGGTAGCACAATGATTTACCACCACCTGTTGGAAGCAAGGCAAGTACATCCTGGCCAGAAAGCGCAGATTCTACAATCTCTTGTTGAAGAGGTCTGAAATTGTCAAATCCCCAATATTGCTTTAATATTTTTTGCGATTGATAGTCCAACTTTTTTAATTACTTAATGAGCAATAACTTTTGTCTCCAGTTTAAATTTAATAAATTGGGCATAGTACACGAAGAAAAATGATTTGAGGAAAAAGGTATAGTATTGTTTTTCGAAACCCATACTATAACCTTTAAAACCCCAAATCAATGAATTTACTGGCTAATTTACCAAAAAAACTTCACCAGGAACTATCTATTAATAAAGCAAGAGCAAACTTCATTACTCTGTTTATAACTTCATTACTCCGTGTACGAACAGTAAGCCTAACAGAGATTGCTTTAAATTTTTCACCTGAAGTGCAATTTTCGTCTTCTTATCGTAGAATTCAAGATTTCTTTGTCAAATTTAAAATATGCTATCATTTACTTGCGAAGTTGATTATGAGTTTGCTGCCTGATGAACCCTTAGTATTAAGTATTGACAGGACAAACTGGAAATTCGGTAAAGCAGACATTAATATTTTCATGCTTACGGTGGAATATCATGGTATAGCTATTCCTGTTTTATGGCATATGTTAAATAAAAGAGGCAACAGTAATCAAATAGAAAGGATTAAGTTAATTAAAGAATTTACCGACTTATTTGGCAAACATAGAATAAACAAGCTGCTGGCAGATCGTGAATTTATAGGAGAACAATGGATTAAATATCTAAAAAGAGAGGGTATTACTTTTGGAATCAGAGTAAAACATAATATGATAGTTGATAATATAAAAGGAGTTGTTGGACAAAAAAAGCTCTCGGAATTGTTTACCAGCCCTAAAACAAAGGTTTATAAGTCAGTAAGCTTATTTGGTACTACACTCAATATAGCAGGCAAAAAACTAACTAATAAAGATGACTATCTGATTATAGTTACTAATGGTGATGCTAAAAATATCTTAGACGAATATAGAAGAAGATGGAAAATTGAAACGATGTTTAGTTTTTTGAAAACCAGAGGATTTAACTTAGAAAGTACGCATATGATATGCCCAAATAAATTAAGAATGTTAGTTGGTCTATTGGCTATAACATTCTTATTTTGTCTCTCGATTGGAGTCGAAAAAAACAAAGAAAAACCTATCCCTCTTAAAACACATGGACGAAAAGCAATATCATTGTTTCGATATGGGTTAGACAATATCAGGAAAATAGTTTGTGATACTAAAACATTTTGCTATCAACTTTATTGGCAAATTAAAAAAGTAATTGAGGCAATGACTACTATGACAATAATTGTGAAATTGAACTGACTTTTCTTCGTGTACTATGTAAATTGGGTATAATAATTGTCATATTGAAAAAATCATAAATCAATTTTTCTTGGGAAATTTCAAAATATCCAATTTAGATTTAATAGTTGCTTTTGGTTATAAAACAGTATGTATATTTGCAACTTAACAAAAGTAATATTTTTTCATCTCGATGAAGATAATAATAGCAGGAGCAGGAGAAGTTGGATTTCATTTGGCTAAGCTTCTTACCAATGAAAGACAAGAGATTACAATAATTGATCTCGATCAGGAAAGGTTAAATTATGTCGCAGCGCATCTCGATGTTCATATCGTACGTGGCAGTTCTACTTCATACAAATTTTTAGAGGAGGCAAATGTCAGTAAATCTGACCTTTTGATTTCGGTAACTTCTTCTGAAGAAACCAATATGGTAACATGCATTGTGGCAAAAAAACTCGGTGCAAAAAAAACCATCGCTCGAATAGACAATACAGAATACCTTACCAACACCGAAAAACTTAATCTTAAGGATATAGGTATTGATGAGTTAATTTCCCCAGAGAGTCTTGCCGCAAGAGAGCTTAAAAGGCTGCTTAGAGAAGCAGCAATTACTGATACTTTTGAGTTTGACAATGGAATGCTTTCATTGGTAGGAATCCATATTGACGAAAATGGCTATCTGGCAAATAAAACATTAAAAGATACAACTCACCTAAATCCTGATCAAAATTTCATCACAGTTTGTATTTTACGAGCTGGCAAAACAATTATCCCTCACGGAGATACCAAATTTTTGCCCAAAGACCATGCATACTTTATTGCCCAACCCGAGGGTGTGCAAAAAGTAATTGAACTCTCAAGGAAAGAAAGAGTAGTTTTTAAAAACATCATGATTTTAGGTGGCACAAAAGTAGGGTATCACGCAGCCAGAAGACTTAGCAAAAAATATAGAATAAAATTAATTGAATCGAAAAAAGAACGCTGTTTCCAATTGGCAGATGAGTTAAGGGATACCTTGGTTATCAATGGTGATATTACCAATGTTGAATTACTTAAGGAGGAAGGGCTGGAAGAAATGGATGCTTTTATTGCAGTAACAAACAATTCAGAAACCAATATCATTTCGTGCTTGGTTGCAAAAGCTTCGGGTGTTAAAAAAACCATCGCCATGGTGGAAAACATGGATTACATTCAACTTTCTCAGAATATTGGAGTTGATACAATGATTAATAAAAAGCTGATTGCTGCAAATTTTATTTCCAGATACATTAGAAAAGGAGATGTAATTTCTCTAACAGGAATACATGGAGTAGAAGCAGAAGTTTTAGAGTTTGAAGTCAAGGAAGGCTCAAAAATTAACAAGAAAAAAATCAGAGATATTAACTTTCCTAAAAATGCCATCGTAGGTGGTGTGGTAAGAAAAGGTGTAGGCTATACGACCTTTGGTGATTTTGAATTCCGGCCAAAAGACAGAGCTGTGATCATGAGTCTTCCGGATTCTATTCATGAAGTAGAGCAATATTTCAAATAATTCTTTTACAAATCCTTATGGAGCTACTAATGGTAATTATCTTTTCGTTTTATTCGATTTTGCTAAAATGAAATTTAATATAAAAGCAATCATTTCCATTCTCGGTTTGCTTTTAATACTCAACGGTGGATTTATGCTACTTTGCCTGCCAGTATCATTATATTATAATGATGGTCAATGGCATGCTTTACTATATTCCGGTATCTCTACTCTTGTTGTTGGCCTAATTGCATATCTATTAACAAAAAATCAAGATAGCGGGGGACTAAAAAAAAGAGATGGTTATCTTGTGGTAACTCTTGGGTGGTTGTGCATGTCGGCTTTTGGAACCTTGCCCTATCTGATCAGCCACGAAATCCCTAACTTTACAAATGCTTTTTTTGAGACCCTCTCGGGGTTTACTACAACCGGAGCTTCCATTCTCAACGATATTGATTCCACGAGTAAGGGAATATTGATGTGGCGAAGCCTTACACAGTGGATTGGAGGCATGGGAATTATAGTACTAACAGTCGCCATTTTGCCTCTGCTTGGAATTGGTGGTATGCAGCTTTTTGTAGCTGAAGCTCCTGGAGTTTCACCAGATAAATTGAAACCCAGAATTGCAGACACAGCAAAAAGGCTATGGCTAATATACCTTGGCCTTACCTTGCTCGAAGCCATATTGCTAAAATTAGGCGGAATGAATTATTTCGACGCCGTCAATCATGCACTTACAACCATGGCCACGGGAGGCTTCTCTACAAAGCAAGCCAGTATTGCTTATTTCGATTCTCCATTTATTCAATATGTCATTATTACTTTCATGTTTTTGGCAGGAACAAATTTTACATTGACATATTTTGGTCTGCATGGGCAGATAAAAAAAGTCTGGAATAATGAAGAGTTTAAATACTATTTAGGGTTTACATTAGGATTCACTGTCCTTATTACTGCTATTGTATATTTGGTATCAGATAACAATTTTGAATCTTCATTTAGAGATAGCCTTTTCCAGATTGTTGCCATTATAACTACAACCGGTTTTGTTACAGCAGATTACACGAGTTGGGCACCGCTTTTAACCGTAATATTTTTTATGTTCATGTTTATCGGCGCATCTGCCGGCTCAACGGCAGGAGGTGTAAAAGTAGTAAGACATATTATATTATTAAAAAACTCCATCCTCGAATTAAGGAGGCAAATACATCCAAATGCAGTATTACCAGTTAGACTAAATAACAGAGCCGTAAGTGCCGGAATCACCTTTAATGTGATGGCTTTTATGATCATTTATTTCATGGTTTTTGCCTTGGGTTCTATATGCATTTCAGCATTAGGATATGATTTTAATACATCAGTAGGTGCTGTAGCCACCTGTCTCGGAAATATAGGACCTGGATTTGGAATGGTAGGGCCTCTGGATAATTATGCTTTTATGTCTGCGCCGGCCAAATGGATATTGGCTTTTTTGATGCTGCTGGGTAGATTAGAACTATTTACAGTTTTAATTTTATTTACCCCCTATTATTGGACGAAGCATTAAGATTTCTTTTCAATTCTTTTTGTCGAAATCTCTACTTGCCTATTAAGAAGTGCCTCCAGATTATCAATCATCGTTGGGATAGTAAAATATTCTTTGACTCTCAATTTTGCTTTATTTCCCATGGACTTTCTCAGTTCTTCATTTGTAAGAAGTTTGTGCATATTATCAAAAATTTGGCTTACATTTTCAGACGCTGTCAAAAACCCGGAAATTCCATCCTCCACCAATTCGGGTGCACCATTTACCGCCGAAGCCACACTCGCTTTTCCTACAGACATAGCTTCTAAAAGTGCGTTTGGCATACCTTCATATCTGGAAGGAAGCACAAAAATATCGGCAGCTTTGAGATGGGTAGAAATCTCATTGGTAAATCCAATAAATTGAATCATGTCTGACACACCACTTTTTTCTGCCATGGAAGCCAACTCACTCTTAAGCTTACCCTCACCGGCTATGATAAATTGCCAGTTAAGCGAAAGCCCTTTTGCTTTTACCGCCACATAAATAAGCAAATCAAATCCTTTTTGATAGTCAAGGCGACCTGAACTAAAAACAACCATACTCCCTTTGGGAAGACCGTATTTTTCGTGAAGATTAATATTGTCAATATTCTCAGGTATGTCTACCCCATTGTAAACCACATGGATGAAATTTTCGGGAAACCATCCAAATCCTCCATAGACCTTTTTGATGGAATTCGTGTTTGTAATAATTCCGTCAATGTATTGCGTGAAAGGAATTATGTATTTCTTTTTGTTGGTGAGATTTTGAATACCTTGACGAGCAAATATCGCTTTTAATCCAATTTGCCTAGCGGCTAAGGCTCCTATTTTCACATCTTTATTTTGGCAACAGATTAATACCTCAATATTATTTTTCTTCAGAAATGATTTTAGTGATGGTATTTTCCAGAAAGCAATATCCGCAGGAATACTAAAGCGAAATATCTCCAGGTCTTCGTCTTTTGCTTTTTGTTCTACGACCGACCCCGGTAAACTGGCGATTATTACTTGATGACCACGGTCTTGCAATCCCTTTCCAGCAAGGATCATCCATTTTTCACCACCACCCCATTTTGATTTACCTAAAGAATTGAGGAATAGTATGTTCATTTGCCTATAGTTGAATTAGTGATGAAGCTGTACAAATTTTCATATCCAAAATTAATGTTTTGAAAGAAATGAAAAAAATGATTTATTATAGGTGAAATATTCAGGCTTAAAGGCAATATAACTTTTGAAGTAAAAATTATTTTATTTAACGCAAATCATTGATTTTTGCGATTCAAATAGAGGGTATGAGTAATTTTTGGGGCAGTATTAGGCATTATGGGTTGGTGGAAGGTTTATCGCTTTACATAAAATTGAAAAATTTTCAACGAGACTTTATCACAACAAGTAAACTACCTCATAAAGTTCATCTAAGACCGGGCTCTACAGACAATTGTGTTTTTAAACAAATATTTTTAAAACAAGATTTAAACATCCCAATTCTAAATGAAATAAAAGTTGATACAATGCTTGACCTTGGAGCTAATGTTGGCATGTCATCGCTTTATTTGGCCAATAGATTTCCGGATATTGAGATTATTGGTGTGGAACCTGATGAATCCAATAGCAAGATGTACAAAACAAATTTGCATCAATATCCAAATGTCAATTTTATTCTTGGTGCTGTTAGAGGAGACAATAAAAAAATTGAAATGCTCGATTTGGGTAAAGGTGAAAGTGGATATGTAGCTAAAGAAAATGAAAATGGATTACCTGGTATCACCATTTCCGACATTATGAAAAATAATAATTGGTCTATAATTGATATTTTAAAAATGGATATTGAAGGAAGTGAAATATCTGTGTTTGAAAAAAATTATGAAGGCTGGCTTCCAAAAACAAAAGTATTATTTGTTGAATTGCATGAACAAAAGGCCCCTGGGTGCACTGAAACCTTGAGGTGTGCAATATCAAACTATAACTTTGAATGGCAAAAATCTGGTGAATACGAAGTCCTGATTAATAAAGATTTAGTATAAGGCTAACTAAAGAAAGAGCATAAAATGCGGATATTTTTTTTAAACACACTTCCGGTTTGGGGTGGATGCGAAAGGTGGGTAGTGCAGGTAGGGCGACTATTGAAACAACGGGGGCATCATGCTGTCATTTCCAGCCGCCCGGGGTCCATCACAGAACAGCGGGCCATAGAAAATGGTCTTGACACCTATCCATTTGCACTTCATTCAGATATTGCCTTTTGGAAAATTCCTAAATTGGCAAAATTCCTTAAAAAAGAAAAAATTGATGTCTTTGTTGGCGTGCAGACCAGAGACGTGAAAATTGGATGTTTGGCTGCAAGGGTAGCCGGCGTGCCCTTGGTCATGGCCCGAAGCGGACTGGACGTGGTAAAGAAACAATTTTATCACAAATTAGCTTACACGAAGTATATTGATGGCATTACGACCAACACCTTTGCCCTCAAAAGCATATATATGAACTATGGGTATTTCGTAGATGATTTTATTCATCCGATTCATGATGGATTCGAATTTGTTGGTGATGTAGAAGATATTGATTTGAAATCTTTGTTTGGCCTGCCGACGAGCAGCAAAATACTGGTAGCAGTAGGCCGTGTGGCGCATCAAAAAGGATTTGATATTTTAATACAGGTCGCCAAAATGGCAAAAGAAAAGGGCGAAGACTGGAGGTTTATTGTAGTTGGAACCGGACCGCTCGAAGAGAAGCTCAAGCAACTAACCGAAAAATTAGACGTGGATGATTACATCCGGTTTATTGGATTTAGAAAAGACGTTTTACCCATCATGAAAGCGGCAGATTTGTTTGTGCTCTCTTCCAGATCCGAGAGCATGACCAACGTATTGCGTGAGGCCATGTCTGTAGAGACTGCATGCGTGACAACAGATGTACTCGGAATACGGGGGGAATTAATGGAGCATAAAAAGAATGGATATATCGTAGAACCAGAAAATGTGCGAGCCTTGTACGATGGAATAGAATATGTATTGTCTAACCCCGGATTGAAAGCTGACTTGGCCCGAAATGGCCTGAAAAGAGTTAAATCTGTGTTTTCTATTGAAGGAATGATTGATAATATTGAGCAATTGTTCATCGAACAATTGAAAAAAAAAGGATTTAGCAACAAGAATAAGGAAGTATAAAATTTATACCCAGAAAGCTGAAAAAATTCCAGCAAAATTTTGTTGAGTTATTCCAGAATTCAGCTTTTTTCATGCAAGGTCAAATGGATATTAATCCAGAATCCAGATGGTATAATGAAGCTTTTGTCAAACAAACAGGTGGATATTTTCCTATTGGAAAAAGTGGCAATCGAACTATCAAATCTATAGATCCCTGAGACAACACAAGGAGAGACATGTTTTCATTATTGTTAAGAACAATTTGTGATCGCGATATTCCTGGAGAATTTGTAGAATTGGGAGTTTATAAAGGATATTCAGCCCGGCTCATACATCACTATGCACCCGAGCGCAAACTTCATCTTTTTGATACCTTCGAAGGCTTTCCCGAAAAAAGCATTATTGCTGACAAGGAAAAGGCAGATATTCCAATCTCAAAAAAAATATTTAGTGACATATCTGTTGAACAGGTTGAGAAGCTTATTTCCCCTCAAAATGAGAATGTGAAATTTCATATTGGTTATTTTCCCGAAACAATTCCTGCCGAATTCGGAAACAAAAAATTTGCATTTGTACATCTTGATGCAGATTTGTATGAACCAACCCTGGCCGGACTGAATTTATTTTTTGACAAGATGAGTGCGGGTGGTTTCATACTAATCCACGATTATAATGCATGGATTGGAGCAAGAAAAGCTGTAGATGAATTCTTTGAATCAAAAAAAGTAAAGCCCATACCCATGCCAGACAAGAGTGGATCAGCGCTGATCCAAATCCTATAGCGTACTAATTTTTATTTCAAAAAAAATGAGGATGAATGATTTGCGTAGCCACAAATGCATGTGGAGTTAAAGGATTAATGATGAATAAAAAAGAACAATCGATTGTTCTGCAATTAGAAAAAAAACATTAATTCTCTAAAGATTTAATACCCCAAACTTAAGGTTGCACACAACAAACACATTGCTTAAATATAATGTAAAATTATCTCTTTGAATATACCATATATTCAGTTTCGCCATAATTTTCTACACTATTTTTAAATCCTCTGTCCTGCAAAAATTTGAGCATCTTATCTTTTGTGTTTTCTCCAAAAGGATGAAGTTCCATAACTATTTTCTCAATCTTTTGGAGTGTTGAATTTGAGGAACTAAACAATATATCAAATTCTGCCCCTTCGGTATCTAATTTAAGGTAGTTGATATACTCCACATTGTATTTTTTCATTAATGCCTCCAAAGTATTCGTCTCTACTTCTATTTTCTCATCTCTATTTTTGCTAGGAAAAAATGAATGTCCTCCGGTACCATAACCAATTTTTTTTCCCGCATCTGGAGAGCTTAAATAAAATGTTCTACGGCCTTTCTCCTTAGAAACCGCAACATTTTCTGCAATAACATTGGTTAATGAGTTTAACTTTATATTGAAAAGAAGTACATCATAATTGTCCTTCATGGCTTCAAAGGCAAAAACTTTTCCTTTTATTGCTTTGCTTGCAGCATATACTGAAAATGTTCCAATGTGACCTCCAAGGTCAAATACAATATCTTTTTCTTTTATTTCATAGTTGGGTTTATCATATATATTTCTTGCCCATACCTCTTTAATTGCCGTTCTGTCTCCTGTCCTGGCCCTAAAAAAAAACTTAATTCCATTGTCAAGTTTAATTTTCAATAACTTACCATAGGGAGCAAATTTTGAATAATGATATATGGCTTTTTTCTTAACTGGATTCAATTTGAAATATTTCATAATTATGTTTTTTTTGCAAAAATGTCTATAAAATTTCATTTTTAAAAACTATTGATTGATATGCTGTGACTTTGATAACTGTTTTACTCAAAATCTCTAATAAGGCAATTTGTCTTGTGTATTTTTAACCTAAATCTGTCCCCCATGAATATAAAACTAACTCGAAATAATATATCACACGTAAATAAATTTTATTCTTTCTATTTTTAGTGCCATTATTAATTAAAATGAGTAAATCTTCTGATCTGAAAATATTAGTAAAACTTCCGGTAAAACTTGGAGATACAATAATGGCCGCTTACTTTTTAAGAGCAGTCAAAGACTTCTATCCCACTTGCCAATTGGATGTGATCATGAGTAAAGGACTAACGGATCTAAGGGATTTTATGCCTTATATCGACCATGTTCATGAGTTTTCAAAAAAGGAATATCCTGGCCCTATCGGAAACTATAAGTTTGGGAGAATGATCCATAAAAAAGACAAGTATGATCTATTCTTCTGCCTTCCATTTTCATTTTCTTCTGCCCTGGCAGGATTCTTTTCTGGTAGTAAAATCAGGATTGGTTATAACTCTGAACACCGGAGATTTTTATTTACAAAATCCATAAATAGGCCAATAGGATTTCATATCATAGAAGAGTTCAATTTCCTGTTAGGAAGCTATACTGGAAAGAAGGTTGAATTTCAGAAACTAAAATTTCAGCCTAATATTGAGCCCTCTTTTAAATTAAGTGATAATAAAAAGTTGATTCTTAATATAAAATCAGGTCCACCGTCCAGATCCATTCCGATCGAAAAAGCAATAAGTATAATTAAGTCAATACTTAAACGATATTCGCATGAAATAATTCTAACTGGTGCTCCAAATGAAAAGAATTACATTACCCAAGTGAAAAATGCATTTTTGCAAAATGCCAGCGTTATCAACCTTGCGGGGAAAACTAATCTTTTGGAACTTGCTTACGTGATCAGCAAGGCAGAGTGTATGATAACATCTGATTCAGGAAATGCACATATTGCCAATGCTGTAGGTACACCAACTGTTGTATTATTTGGTGCAGCACATGAGCACAGGGCAAAACCATATGATCAATCAATTTCTAAAATATTGCGGCTTCGTAATTTGGAATGTGCTCCTTGCCAATCGGAACATTGCAAATACAATGACAACCGCTGCCTGGCAAATATCGATAATAACCAGATCATCAAATCAATGGAGGAGTTGTTAAACGAGAGAGATTAAAAATCCAACAAAGTTTCATACACTTTATGGATCGGCAGGCCCATCACCGTAAAATAAGATCCTTCAATCCTCGTAATGCCAATCATGCCAATCCATTCCTGAATGCCATAGGATCCTGCTTTATCGAAAGGTTCATAATTTTTTATATAGTAATCAATTTCTTTATCAGTAAGTATTTTGAAATGAACCTGTGTCGTATCGGAAAAGGATACTACTCGTTGTTGATCTTTTATACACACACCGGTGGTGACATGGTGCGATTTGCCCGAAAGCGAACTTAACATTATTTCGGCCTCCTCTCGATTTTGAGGTTTTGCTAGTATGGTATCATTTACGATCACCAAGGTATCAGCTGCAATTATAATTTCATCTTTATGGAGATATGGAAATTGCTTGGCTTTTTGCTCGGCAATATGTTGGGCAATCTCATCAATGGGCAGATTGACAAAATGATCTTCAAGGATATCAACAGGCTTTACAACAAAATCAATTCCCGCTTCGGTGAGAATCATTTGTCTCCTGGGAGATTTGGAGGCGAGGATTATTTTCTTGCTGTCGAACATGGTGTATAATGTATTCTACGAATATAATACCAATCATCTTTAAGGGCAAACTGTGAAATAAATGAGAATCAAATAAGTAGAGAAAGCACAAGGAACAATTTTATTTGATAATTTTAGCATGCGCTAAAAAGGACAAGAATTGTTTTTCAATAATTGAATTCTGCGCTCTTGATTTTTCTTTACTACTTTTACTCGCAATTAATCATTTACCATGTTTGGAGAATTAAAAGAAAAACTTAAAAATGAGTTATTAAAGGATCTTCCTGGTCAATCAGCTCACAACATGATGATGCCTACCGTTCGTGATGATCGCATGATAATACCGACAAACCAGCCTCCTCCAACGAAAAGTGCTGTGCTCATCTTGTTTTATCAGGATGGTGAAAAGTCCATAAAATTTCCATTGATTCAGCGGCCAAGCTATAATGGAGCACATAGTGCTCAGGTCAGCTTGCCCGGTGGAAAAGTAGAGAAAACCGACAGAGACATTGTGCATACTGCGTTGCGGGAAGCTGAAGAGGAAATAGGAATTGATCCGGAAGACGTTGAGGTTATCGGGCATTTATCTGATGTATTTATTTGGGTAAGCAATTATGTTGTTACACCAATAGTTGCGATTACCAATCAAAAACCAGTCTTCGTAAAGGACGACCAGGAAGTAGATGAAATAATTGAGACTGATTTGAATGATATCATAGATTTGAATAAGCGCAAAGAAGGCACCATATTGGTAAGAGGAAAATACAAAATTCAAACGCCGTATTTCGACATTGACAAGCGCATAGTTTGGGGTGCGACAGCCATGATATTGAATGAACTTAGTGCTGTTATTGAGAAAACCAAGATCTTTAAATAAGTTACCATGGAACAAACAGATATGGCGCCCATCACCAATGATGCTGTGATTTTTGGAATATTAATGATCATGCTGGCATTTATATTCAAGACATCCTCCAGCAAAAATCCATACTGGGTTAAGTTTTACAAGGCTGTTCCAATGCTACTACTATGTTATTTTCTCCCCTCACTTTTGACAACATTTGGTATTGTCGACCCGGAACATTCTCAACTCTATTTTGTGGCATCCAGATATCTTTTACCTGCTTGCCTGGTCTTACTCACCTTAAGTATTGATTTGAAAGAAGTATTCAAACTGGGGCCAAAAGCACTTATTATGTTTTTGACCGGAACATTTGGCGTTATCATTGGTGGGCCAATAGCAATTTTAATCACTTCTATGGTTTCTCCCGAAACTATTGGAGGAGCAGGCCCGGAGGCCGTTTGGAGAGGTATGACCACCATTGCAGGAAGTTGGATTGGTGGCGGTGCTAATCAAGCAGCGATGTACGAGATTTTTAATCCATCGAATAGGTTGTATTCTATCATGATCACTATCGATGTAATAGTTGCAGAAATTTGGATGGCGTTTTTATTAATTGGGGTTGGCAAAGCCAAAGCTATCGACAGGTTTTTTAAAGCAGATGCATCATCGGTCATCCGTCTTCAGGAGAAAATGCATGAGTTTAGTCAGAAAATTGCCAAGATTCCATCACTTACAGATCTGATGATGATACTCGGTTTCGGCTTTGGTGTAACAGGATTGTGCCATTTAATGGCAGATAATATTGCCCCATTTATTATGGAATATGCGCCTGTTCTTGAACGGTTTAGCTTGACCAGCAAATTCTTCTGGCTGATTGTGCTGGCAACAACTATTGGTATTGGACTATCATTTACCAGGGTACGAAATCTTGAAGGTGCCGGTGCCTCCAAGGTTGGCAGTGTCTTCATTTATATGCTAGTTGCCACAATCGGCATGAAAATGAATATCATGCAGATTTTTGACAACCCCGGTCTTTTTATGGTAGGAGGTATATGGATGTTGATACATATCGTACTATTAATAGTAGTTGCCAAACTCATCAAATCTCCATACTTCTTTCTTGCTGTTGGCAGCAAGGCCAATATTGGTGGAGCAGCCAGTGCACCGGTTGTGGCAGCGGCTTTTCACCCATCGCTGGCTCCGGTTGGGGTTTTACTGGCAGTACTGGGCTATGCTTTAGGAACCTACGGTGCTTGGCTTTGTGGTATTTTGATGCAGATGGCTGCGCCTTAGTTCGGGCTCAGAGTTCTTGCTACTGGGTACACTGATACTCTTCTGCCAAATAACTCTCCGATCTTTAACTCCTGAATTCCTACTTCCAATTTGGTTTACTAAGCCCCTCCTACTGTGTTGCTAACTCCGGTTGCCCCTAACTTACCGATCTCCAAATCTATGGTCCAAAGCCCAAGTCCATCTTCGCCAATAATGTCAAATAACTCCAGGATTCTGCGAGCAAGAATTTCTTCCTCTCGTTGCTCGGTCACATACCATTGGAGGAAATTAAAGGTGGTGAAATCTTTGTTGTTTTGACAATGATCTACCAAAGAATGTATTGATTTGGTGATGAATATCTCATGATCGAGCACTTCTTCAAAAACAGCTCTAAGGGATTTGAAATCATGCGGAATATCTTTGATCTCCGGCTGCAAGGCATGGCCTCCGGCTTCATTGATATACCTGAAAATTTTCATCATGTGCATTCTTTCTTCATCAGTATGATCATATAAAAAATTGGAGGCATTTTCAAAACCCTTGGTCTCGCACCATGAGGCCATGGATAAATATATCGCTGAAGATACGGCCTCCAACTCTACTTGCTTGTTCAGCAAAACTTCCGTTTTTTCTAAAAGGGATCGATTTTTTGTTATAAATGTTTTCATTGTGATTCTATTAATATTTTTATGAGATTTTTAGGATTAATTTATTATTCTCTTCAAACAAAATTAATGGATTTAACTGATAATTTTCAATACATTTTGCGCTTGAAGTATATGCCTGCGATTATGTGCAACCATAAAGTGTAATGCATCGCCAAACCTCATTTTTAATAATGGTCCAGCAGCAGTGATAATTTTTGGTTTTTGAAGATTCATATTATCCGCATCCTCAATTATGTTGAGGATATCACTTTGAAAACCCATGAAATCCTCCATCACATCACTATTTCGATATTCAATTAATTTTGGTTTTAGAATTTTGAAGGTTTTCATTTTCATTGGAATTTCATTATTCTCTTTTGGCGTCATACTCTTTACTGCCAATTTCCCAATAAAGCTATGTGTGAAGTTTTCTTTTTGCCCAGAGTATAAATGTTTGTTTTGGACAGCAAGCACCATTTGAGGAATATAAATTTCCAAAGTCACATTCAAATGTTGAATGCACTCTGCAACACTCCATTTTTTTGGCTCAGGTTTGGTATTGAAAATATCATTTTCCAATGGCTCTAATTCATTCTTTATGATCTCAAGGATCATTAATGTTTCATTTTTTCGGGCCTGAAGGAATTCTTTTGTTGTCATGTTTATATAATACAATCCAGTATATGATTGTTTAAAATAATCTATTTAACGAAATTGACTTTAACCTATTAATTGTGCTAAAAACCTTCAAGGATTCGATTGCAAATGTCTTCTAATTTTAGAAATCAAAGATAAATCATGCTAAAAATCCTTGAAGGTTTAGTTTCATAAAAAATGTTTTTCCTATATTCGAAAACCAATCACTAATAGTTAATGATAAAGTCCGAGACCAAACGAATCTACAGACAGATAAATCCCTCTGAAAAATTAACAGATTTTGTGGATTCCTATTGGCAGCATATAAACCATACTGATGCGCCAAAGGTTGTTACCATTTCTCCAGATAGCTTTTTTAAAGTAATCGTTGAGGTTATTGATGACAAGATAGTTGCCTATTTCCTTACCGGATTGTGGCCAAAAGAAACCGAAGTGGTTATCCCCAAGGATGCAACTGTCTATGGTATAAAATTTAAAATCCTGGCCCCGGAATACATTTTTCAAAGAGAGGTTGCTCCATTATTATACTCTCATATTGAATTGGATCTTGATTTCTGGAATATGAGGGATTTCAAATTTGATACTTTTGAAAAGGTTGTTGAGCAAATAGAAGATGTACTCATTTCTAAACTTGCAAATAGTAAAAACATTGAAGGCAAAAAGCTTCAATTATCTCAATTGCTTTACCGGGTCGAAGGCAATATTTCTGCGGAAGAAGTATCAAATCAAATTGCTTGGAGCAACAGGCAAATCAATAGATACTTAAACAAATATCTTGGAGTTTCTTTAAAGACTTACCTCAATATCCAAAAAATTTATAATGCATATATCCAAATAAGAGAAGGGCGATTTCATCCAGACAAAGGTTATTTTGACCAGGCCCATTTTATCCGGGAAGTAAAAAAACATACCAACAAAACCCCCAAAGAACTCTACAAAGAGCAGCATGACCGATTTGTACAATTAAAGTATATTCAAAAGAAATAGGTTTGCCAAAAATTACTTGGCATCATGCGTATTTTAAAACAAGAAATCTATTTCCCAATTATCATTGCCATTCACTTTATCTTCTGGGCAATTGACCTTAGTTTATATTGTGGAAGCTTTATGGAAGTTTCATCCGACACACTATTTTTTGGCGAGCTTACCAATGAATCCTGGTTTAATATCCACCGCATTTTAGGAGAAGTATTTTCATCGTGGGTCGTTACTGTATTTGCATTTAATTTCCTGATGGCTACCAGAGCCAAATGGGTTGAAAAACTCTTTGGCGGATTAGATAAAATGTACCTCATTCACCGACGATCTGGAATTATTGCCATAATGCTTCTACTTGCGCACTTTATTGTTGTCCCAAGAGATCTGGTAGAATTTAACGCCGGAAAACCCCTTGGATTCTATGCATTTATACTTATCCTCCTTGGTGTAATCATTTCGGCAGCGCCTCCTCTAAAGAAAAAAATTCCTTATCACAAATGGATTAATTTCCATAAGCTTATGGGTGTTTTTTACATAATGGCTGTAGCCCATGGCATGATGGTTCATAGCCTGATTAAAGAACTCCCGATTACCAGAGTATATGTTTTTGGAATGGCCTTTGCCGGAGTAATTGCCTGGTTCTATCGTGCTTTCCTATACAATCTATTCAATAAAAAGCTTGACTATACGATAAGTGAAATAAAAGAATTGGGTCAGGGTATAACTGAACTGAAACTAACAACAGCTACCAAAAATCTAATCTTCAGAGCCGGGCAATTTGCCTTCTTCACTTTTCCGTCCATAAGCAAAAAAGAGCAACATCCTTATACCATCAGTAGCCATCCCTACGATGATGTCCTCAGAGTCACCATTAAAGAATTGGGTGATTACACGAATACCATTTCAGAGAAGTTAAAGGTTGGAGATGTGGCAAAGATCGAAGGGCCATTTGGTCATTTTTCATCTAAGTATGTGAAAGAACTTGACCAGATATGGATTGCTGGAGGAATTGGCATTACTCCATTCTTATCTCTTGCAAAGGATATTTATACCCATAGAGTAAAGCTTTTCTGGAGTGTGAAAATCAAGCAGGAAGCTGTGTATTTTGATGAACTCACATCGCTTGCCAAAGAAAATCCCAATTTTGAATTTACGATTTGGTCGTCAGAAGAAAACGGCTACCTGACTGCTGATTCCTTAGGATTATCTGATTTTGAAGATAAAGCATATCTCGTTTGCGGGCCACAAACCCTAAAAGAAAACCTGATGAAACAGCTTAGAACCAAAGGGGTGAAACAAGATCGAATTTATGACGAAGAATTTACATTTAGATAAACCTGATTGACATGAACGATTTAACAAAAAAATTTAGCAAAGCGACCATTTGGGTGCATTGGATATCAGCCATCCTTATTCTTACACTTTTCCCATTGGGGAAATACATGGCAGGTTTAGACCCTGTAGATAAAATGGGTCTGATAAAACTTCACTCCTTTTTAGGGGTAAGTATTCTATTGCTTACCCTGTATCGAATCTTTATATTTTTTAAACACAAAAGACCGGCAGACCTAAAAACCGGATCCAAATTTAATGACCGTTTGGTGGCATGGAATCATAACGCATTTTATTACATACTTATCATCATAGGTTTAAGTGGATTAGGAGTGTTGTTTACTGGAGGATACATAGATGCCTTCGGAGCAAATGCCCCTGAAATGATAAAATCTCCCAATGAGATTCCCCCTCTAAAAATCCATGGCATCATGTCACTTCTATTAATGCTTCTATTTGTTATGCACGTAGTAGGAGTAATTAAACACTATATCATGACAAAAGAAAATACTTTAAAACGAATCCTCTAACACTAAAAAAACAAATAAAATGAAAAGAGTAATAATATTAATATGTTCTGCGTTGCTAATTGCATGCACTGAAAACAGTAAAAATAAGACCTCTGAGAATGAAAAAAATAAATCCCCTGACACTTCAGATGCTGGATATATGATAAATAACTATGCGATTACCTGGAAATGGAAATCAAAAGATGTGAAGCTAATAAATGAAAACATAGTTGAGCAAACAAAGCAGCTGACTAATCATTGGCATGGAGGAATCGTTGAAAATGTATATTTTGAACAACAACCAAAAACTGATGGGTTCGAAAATTACCCTGGCATAAGTTTCTTTATAAAGGCTTCCTCTGAGGCAAAAGCAAAGAAAATATTGGATGAAATGATTTTTGTGAAACTTGGCATTTCTGAATATGCAATTTATCCGGTTGGCACCAAATGGTTAGGACGCAATGAAGATGTGATTAATGAAAGAAAAATCACAAAATCCTGGGTTTCGGTATGGAGTACTAGTGTCGATCATAATTCTAAAATGAGTATGGCTGAGGTATCCGACAATGCAAAAATGCAATCTGATTTAGTGCTGAAGCTGTACAACGAGGGCCTTGTTGAAAATGTATATTTTGATATTGCCGGAACACAGAAGCGAAATGATGTGACAGATTTTGTAATGTTTGTCAATGCAAACACCGAATCAGAAGCCCGTGAAATTTTAGATAATCTCCCTTTTTCTAAGAAAAATATTGCCCATTATCAGTTGTTCTCTGTGGGTGTTCACTGGATGGGAGAATATAAATAGAGCCAGAAGTTGGAAGTCTGCATCGTCTTCGGCAAGCCTGCGGAGACCGAAGCTAAACGAGCAAAAAGGTTTCCATTAAAATAACAATAGAGCCATTAATATGTATTTCAATTATGACCGATTTATACAATTTTATAAAATTTGACAGAATTACATTTGTGAACAATTAATATAAAAAATCAATCCTTTTAAATATTGTCTTATGAAAAAACCAATTAATTTAATCTATCTTATCCTAATCATAGGAGTTGTTGGGTTTGTCAGTTCCTGTAATGAAGAAGATGATCCGGGTGCACCGGTGATTTCGTATACTGATACCGGAGTAACACCACACATTAAATTCGGTGAACAATACAGTTATAGTTTTGGTGTAGTAGCAGAAGGTGGTTATAAATCTCATACTTTAACATCAATTCACGGAACGATTACAGCACCTTCGATTACACCTAGTGCCGGTGAAAAAAACTTTTCATTTACCGGATCCTTCACCGCAAGTGATCTAGTAGGTATGGACGGAGTTAATCTAATAGTGACTGATAGTAATGGAAAATCAACTCAATCAACAATTTTTGTGTACGTCACTGGTCCTTAGAAAATTTATGATATCATAAAATGGTTTAGGAATATTTTCTAAGCCATTTTTTTTGCTTCCCTGCCGCAAGTTTAGCCTTCCCTCGGTAGATAGACTCTGCGTAACTTGTAGCATTAATAAATCTAATTACTTAAAATCACATATTATGAAAACAAATTTTAAACGGCTTGGAATCTTAATGGGTTGCCTCGTCATCATGTTTAGCGCATTCAGTCAAAAATCCAAAATCATTCACGATGCAGAGCAAGCTATTTTGCAAGAACAGTTCGGCGATCAGTGGGCAACTCAGGATAAAGAGATTGACAAAAAGCTCAAAGCTTTAGAAAAGAAGTTTGGCAAGAAACCAAACATTATCCACATTATGTGGGATGACAATAGTTTTGGAGAAGTGGGAATACCTGTCTTCAATAAAATACGTGGTTTTGATACACCAAACATTAACAAAATGGGTGCTGATGGTATTACATTTACTCGTTTTTATGTGGAGCCATCTTGTACACCTACTCGTGCTGCAGCATTAACAGGTCGTTTAGCGGTACGCTCAGGAATGCATACTGTTGCATTTCCACCTGAAGGTGCTGGCTTAAATGGTGATGAAGTTACTATTGCTGAAGTTTTATCAGAGGCAGGTTATAATACTGCTTTTTTTGCAAAAGCACACCAGGGAGATATCGAAGAAAGTTACATGCACAACCAAGGTTTTGATGAAGCCCAATTTTCAATGTATAATCAATTCCCGCCAATTTTCTGGCATCGTTCAGGTGAAGCTGCTGGCTTAACCAAAGGTTATACACCGGACATGACAGAAAAAAATTACCTGGTTGATGAATCTTTCCGACCTTACGGTTACATAATGGACATTAAGGGCACAAAGGGCGAAAAAGCGCAAGAGACCATTGCCCCAACAACTATTGAAGATTACCGTAAAATATCAATTGAACATCAAAAATTAGCAGTAGATTATATTAAACGTAAGTCTAATGACGATAAACCATTTTACATGGCATATTGGCCTAATGTATATGATATGGTTATTGATGATGGTTCTGATGAAATTACAACCAGTAACTCTTCTCCGTTTGCTCAAAACATTGTGCGTTTAGACAAATACATTGGTGAAATTTTAGCAGAACTAAAAGCGCAAGGAATATCTGAAAATACCTTGGTAGTCGTAAATGCAGATAATGGACCTATGCATGGTGTGCCAGGAGCGTTTTATCCAAATGTTTTTAGAGGAGGTAAAGGTGACCCATGGGAGGGTGGGATCAGGGTTCCTGCTTTTGCTGTTTGGCCTGGTGTAATTAAAGAAGGTGAGATCGTTGGTGATATGTTTGCGATACACGACCTTTTTACAACTTTTGCTAAATTAGGTGGAGCTACAAAATATATCCCAACTGACAGAGTAATTGATGGTATTGACCAAACTGCTGTATTTTTAGAAGGTGATGGAAACTCTCGTAGAGACTATTACGAAGTTTATACCGGTCCAATTCATGCTGCTACTATTAAGCAACAATTTAAAAGACTTTGGATAGGTAACTTACCAGGTTTGGTAGGTAATTCATTTTACGATTTATACCAGGATCCTCGTGAAACACACCCAATGATGGCGCAATACCTTTGGGCATGGGGGCCATTTGATATGATGAAATCACGTCATGATGCACAAGTCGCAAAGTATCCATTCCGTTCTGTTACCCATGGTATTCCTTTTGGTGGCATTACTAATTTAAGATCGGAAACAAAAAAATACCTTGAGAACTACAAGGATGCTTTTGAAATTAGAATGAAGAAATAAAGCAATTCATTTTATTATAATACACAAACAGCTATCATAGGATTTGTGGTAGCTGTTTTTTTTAAAATACTTCGATAATTTTTCCGAAAATAATAATTACTAATTTGGTGATCAATTAATGGTGTTTTATTCGCAACTATCATAAAGTTCTATGCTGTTTTATTGGAAAAAAATATTTTACATATATACTATGTCTGCTGGGTTTTTAAGATAGCAGTTTACATTTTATTAAGGTCCGAAATCACAAAATATTTAAAGTTATAATATGATGAAAAACTTAAACAATTTAATTGCCGCAGCACTATTTATGATTGTGTCTGTTGCTGTAAATGCCCAGAAAACTGTTGATGACGCTGAAAAATCAACAGTCACTTTGTCTAAAAAATTAGGCTTGTTTATTTTTCCTGCAAATGGCCAAACGAAAGAACAACAAGAAAAGGACGAATTTGATTGTTATAAATGGGCAGTTGAGCAGTCGGGAGTCGATCCTATTTCACCTCCAAAAGTAGAAGCCGAAAAAGTTGAAACCGGTCCGGATGGTGGAGCTGTCAGAGGAGCAGCGGGGACAGGCTGAGGCAAACGCTAAAGCCACTGAGCAGGCACTAATGGATAGTTTTTATAAAAGCTTTCTCTGTATGCCTTGAAGGTAAGGGATATAAGGTGAGTACATAAAAGTGAATACAATAAGTTATAGAAACAATTCTCACAGTATTGTGGTAGCTGTTTCTATGAAAACTACTTTTTATCTTTTAATTATCTTCTTAATAATACTAAAAACAATGGAAAGACAATTACCATCTATCAGTCTTATCGCTTTCGTAATCTTGTTTTATTCAACAGAGAGCTTTGCGCAGAGTGAAGAAGACATGGCCAAAGCCGCCCAAAACCCGGTGGCAAATATGTACAGTTTTCCACTTCAGAATAATACGGTTTTTGGTGTGGGACCATATGAACGTACACAAAACATACTAA
>CAZDRA010000030.1:0-25338 GCA_964507705.1 uncultured Roseivirgaceae bacterium
ATCTTCAACTCTTCCGCAGTTGAGCGCAGGATATGATCTTCCGGCAATCCTGAAGGTTGCAATCTTGTTGACCGGGCAGCCACTTCACAAGTGACATTATCTTTTATAATTGCCAGGACCTCGTCATTGGTATAGGCATCCGTGCTTCGCACATCCACCACAAAATGACACTCATCAGGAACTACATTGTGCTGTGTACCCGCATCAATCATCGTCACATTCATTTTGACCTCACCAAGCACTTCGGAGATTTTATCAAAATGAAAATCATGAAACCATTCAATATCTTTTAGCGCTTTATAAATCGCGTTTTCTCCCTCATCCCGGGCAGCGTGGCCGGAAACGCCTTTTGCCACACAATCGAGTACCATGAGGCCCTTTTCTGCAATTGCCATTTGCAACAGTGTAGGTTCGCCAACGATGGCAAAGTCAATCTTTCCCAACTCCGGCAACACCAGTTCAATACCATTTTTTCCACTGATTTCTTCTTCGGCAGTCGCTGCCAGTATCACATTGTAGCCAAGGCCTTTTTTATCATAAATATCCATGAATACCGCAATCAGCGACACCAGGCATCCTCCTGCGTCATTACTGCCCAGGCCGTAAAGCTTGCCATCGACAACCACCGGGGTCATCGGGTCCTTTTTCCATGAAGCATTGGGCTTTACCGTATCGTGATGTGAGTTGAGTAAAAAAGTCGGTTTACCTGATTCGAAATGCTTGTTTTTGGCAATGATATTATTTTTGATTCCATGGATTTTTAGGCCTTTTTCAACAAAAAACTCCCGAAGGATTGCTGCCGTTTTTTCCTCCTCCCGGCTTATCGAAGGGGTAGAAATCAACTTTTGCAGCAAAGCAATGTATTCTTCGTGTCCCATATTCATTCAGTTTAGAATGGTTGTTCCCACCTGATTTATTCCTTCCGCCAATTTTATAATATGCTTCGAATTCATGATCCGCACTTGTTTAACACCAGCCTCCAAGGCATCAAAGGCATTGTCTATTTTTGGTATCATTCCGAAATTGATAATGCCATCTGCTATCAACTGTGCATAATTATTTTTATTGATCTCATGGATCACACTTGCAGGATCATTGATATCCTTCAAAACCCCATGGAGTTCAAAGCAATAGTTCAGTTCCACTTCAAAATCAATTGACATCCCAACAGCGACACTAGCAGCAATGGTATCGGCATTGGTATTGAAAAGATCGCCCTGGCCATTGTGCGTCATCGCAGCAAAGACCGGTATAAGTCCGGCATTGATTAATTTTTGTATCACCTCGTTGTTGACACTTTTCACATCTCCCACAAAGCCATAATCAATTCCGTTTACTAAAGGTCGCTTATCTGCTAATATGGTATTGCCATCAGCTCCGGTTAGCCCGATGGCATTACACCCATACCCTTGCAGTTTGCTCACCACATTTTTATTGGCCACTCCGGCGAGCATCATCTTTACCACCTCAAGCGTATCTGCATCGGTAATCCTGCGACCGTCAATCATTTTTACTTCGATGCCCAATCGGCGACTCATTTCAGAAACCCTTTTTCCACCTCCGTGAACAAGGATTTTATTTCCTTGGAGTTTAGCAAAGCTTTCCAGAAATGTGGCAAGTTCCACCATATCTTCAACGATCTTCCCTCCTATTTTAAATATGTGTAGTAGCTCTTTTATCATAATTAAATTTTTATGGATGTTGAAGAAAGCAGTTTCTATTTAAAATTGTATAGCTGCTCATTATAATTTTTTTTCAGAGATCTTTTTTTTGGTGGTACTTATTTCTCTCAAAACAGTTTTCGCATTTATCGGGCTTACTACTTTATTGCCTGTTTTTGCTTCCAATTCTTTTCTTGCAACATTAGCAACATTACCTCCTTGTTGTGCAACACTCTTACTTTCTGCAAATTTTTTTGGTTTTACGGCTTGCGAAATATCCTTTGTAGATGCTTCGGCAAGCATATTTAAAATCAGTTCAGTATTTGTCATATTGTCTCGCAGGTTTTCTTTTTTCAACCCTTTAAGAACTTTGTATTCTTTGGTGGTTTTATCAGCCCAGGCTTTGGTCAATATATTTGTTAGTGTGGCAAATTGCACGCCTTCTTTCAATCCTCTTTTTTTCCATTCATCAGTTAACTCTTTGCGTACTTCAATGCTTTTGAGTCTTTGATTAATCCAGTTTTCAGAATAGCCCAATTCTAAATAATCTTTCAATGCCCTGTCGATAGTTAATTCAGGGTCTTGCATTTCATCCAAACGCTCCGAAGCAATTTGAGCCAACCAGAGTTTAAAAGGCTCAGCTTTAGGCGAGGGTATGGATTGTACTAATCTGAAAAGTTGTTCTGTGTCTGCCACATCTGTCATTCGCATTTTACCATCTGGTGCAAGCATCTTCAAACCGTTACAATTTGTAACGGTTTGGTTTCCCTCTTCCAAAAGTCGTTTTTTTAGTACTCTCCAATAAACTTGAGGATTTGTACTTTCTGTTAAAACAGAGATTACATCAACAATAGACATGTACCACTTTTCAATATCACTATCCCAAACAGTGCGAATAGTGCTATCTTCAAATACTTTTAAAGTATCTTTTTCTTTCATTTATCAGTTTGAATAAACTTATAAAGTTCTTAACCTATTTCAATCAGTTCATTAATGTTTCTGTCTGTTCCATAATAGCAAATATCTACTGCAATTGTTATGAAACTCTCTAAATCCCAATCAATATCCTTTTCAGTACAGCTTGGGCAGCAAATTCTCTATTGCCAGCTTGCTGAATTACAATTGAACTTTCACTATCAATTACAGCATCACCTACCACCACATTCCTTCTCACAGGCAAACAATGCATAAATTTAGCCTGATTTGTCAGCTTCATTTTTCGCTCATCAACCATCCAGTTGGCATCTGAAGAAAGTATCTGGCCATATTGCTGATATGACGACCAGTTCTTGGCATAGATAAAATCGGCACCTCGATAGGCTTCATCCGGATCATGGACAATTTTGGCGTTCCCAGTATATTCCTTTGAAAGATCGTATCCTTCCGGATTGGCAATTACAAAATCATAATTTGTCCGATTCATCCATTCTGCAAATGAATTGGCAACCGACTGTGGCAATGCACGAAGATGAGGTGCCCAGGTCAAGACCACCTTTGGCCGCTCAACTTGTTTTGTTTCTTCGATAGTAAGCACATCTGCCAAACTCTGACACGGGTGGACTGTCGCAGATTCCAGACTTACAATTGGCACTCCGGCGTATTTCACAAATTCATTGATCACATGATCTTTATAATCCAGTTCGCGATTTTTCAGAGAAGGAAATGACCGCAGTCCAATGATATCGCAATAGGCACCAACCACTGCTGCTGCCTCTTTGATGTGTTCTGCCTTGTCGCCATTCATAATAACGCCTTCCTGAGTTTCCAAAGCCCAACCTTCGCCGCTAAAATTCATCACCATCACATCCATTCCAAGGTTGATCGCAGCTTTTTGCGTGCTGAGTCGGGTACGCAAACTCGGATTCATAAATATTAATCCCAGCATTTTATTTTTACCCAATTCATGATCTGCTCTTGGATTTTTCTTACAATACATTGCCTCCCGAACCAAGGCATTGACGTCATCGACATCGTGAATATTTAAAAATTTTTTCATAATTAATGCTTGAATGCTAAAATGTAAATACCTTCAACCTCGTTTTCCTTTCAATGGACTCATGATTAAATTCTTCACAACTTATCTATGGTGTTATGAGGATTTCAACTGTACAAATTTTCCCTCCTCAGCATCCCTTATCAGGTGACGCTGAGGAAGGGTAACTTTGTTTTCTGAGTGGACTCAACAAAAATATACTTTTATCCTCAGCACTTCAAAAAGAGTTTTAGCCTGACAGAGGTCTCGAATAAAAAAACACCACGACTTCCAACTTTTCCATAAAACATCGTGTCAATTAGACTAACCAACTTTTATTAAAATTTAAAACTATGAAAAAGAACAAACAGAACACCCTAAAAAGTTTTATTCTAATCGCTGGAATATGTATTGCCGCAGCAGGCATATTATTCACCGCCTGCACCGACAAGGTAGAAATCACGCAAAGATATACGGTAATGGAGCCTATTTATCTTAGCACTGTAGACCTTAGGTCGTCCTTCGAAATTTTACCACCAGCAGAAGTGACCAATACAGGAAAGATTTATTTATATCAAAATTATATTCTTCTTAATGAACCTGGGAAAGGTATCCATATAATCAACAATGAAAATAAAGAGGAGCCCGAAATTATCAGTTTCATAAATATCCCGGGGAATTACGAAATGGCAGTAAGAGGTGGTAGATTATTTGCCGACAGTTATATCGATCTTGTTGTCCTAGATATTACAAACCCTAAAAATGTCATTCTCAAAAATAGAATTAATGATATATTCCTGAACCTTACCCAACCAGGTCAAAACTACGATGCAGAAAAAGGAGTGGTGATGGATTGGGAGCCAAAAGAAATTGTTGAAGTAAGCGAAAGTGAATTTAATGGGTCTTTCCCATCTTTCTTTAACCACAATTCAGGGATAGCTTTTAGAGGAGAATTTGCTCTTGCGAATGATGTTAATAGTTTTGCCGCCAAGGCCATACAAACAGGGATAGGCGGATCGATGGCCAGGTTTACCATCATGAAGGAACACCTGTATAGCATAGACAATAGCAATATGCAGGTATTTGACATAAGCAATTTAGACAACCCCGTACCGGGAGCTAACCTGAATATCGGGTGGGGTATCGAAACTATTTTCCCTTATAAAGACAATCTATTTTTGGGCACGCAATCCGGTATGATTATTTATGACAATTCTGACCCTGATCTGCCTGTTCATCTGTCCACTTTTGAACATATCGTAAGCTGCGATCCTGTTGTGGTAGAAAATGATATCGCATACGTGACATTGCGTGGGGGAACAGGATGTCGAAATAATATTAATCAATTAGACGTCATCGACATCAGCAATCTTAGAAATCCAGTATTACTCAAATCTTACCCCATGACCAATCCGCATGGATTAGGGATAGATAATGGCACTTTATTTATCACGGAAGGAAAAGCAGGGTTGAAAATATTTGACGCAACCGATGCCTATAAAATCAGCAGTAACTTACTCGCCTACTATGGAGAATTAGATGCTTTCGATGTTATTCCTTATGATAACAATCTTATCATGATTGGTAACAAAGGTTTATATCAATTTGATTATTCCGATCCGAATGATATCAAATTCCTCAGCGTGATATCTATCTCACGCAAAACACCTATGCTGTAAATTATGGCTAAAAATATGAGACCGCCTTTTTTACTTATAGCTCTACTTTTTATTTTAGTTTTTCACTTGGATTCAGTAGCTCAAAATGACAAGCAAGCTAAAATAACGTTGAAGAACGGCAATATAATAAAAGGAGGAATTATTGGGTCATTTGACAGCACGAGGCTCAAAGTGAAAATAGACGATTCAAATATTATATTAATTAAATATGATCATATCAGTAGCATTAACTTTTCTGGTTATGGAAATGCCAATGGCGATTTCAACGAAAAGCCAGGCAACCCGCCATCTGTAAAAACAGAATCGTATTATCATGAAATTAAAGGAGGGGTCATGTTTGCTGAAGAAAACTTAGATGTTTCCTTACAAACCATAAATGGATATCAATTCAATAAATATCTTGGTGCGGGATTAGGATTGGGTATAAATAAATATGAAAATTATATCACCATGCCAATATACCTTCAGCTTAAAGGATATTTATACGAAAAGAAAGTATCTCCTTTTTACTACGGAGATATCGGATATGGTTTTGCATGGAATACCAATAAGTATGATAACAATTTTGAAATTGTAAATGTAAATGGAGGCTTATATTGGCAACTTGGCTTAGGTTACCAAGTTAATTTTCATAGCAGTTCAATGATCTTTACCCTTGGATACATCAGCCAAAATACATCAGCAGAATATATAGATTCTCGCCCCTGGATGAGAAATAATAATGATGTTGATATTTCTGAAAAACGCATCCTTAGAAGGATTGCTTTTTCAGTCGGATTTTTGTTTTAATGCTCACTCCCTTTTGGTACCAAAATATTAAAAGGGAGTGTTTTTTTGAAGAATAGTAAACAAGCTCGGGGCATTAAACCTTTATGCTCCTGTTAATTATTTGAATATATTTCAATATGCAACCCTTTTAACCAACCATCAATTTTAATGGCACTTGAATCAATATTAGTTGCTGAGCCTCCATCCCATGAAGAACTTAACAAAACAGTTTTATACCCTTTGTCTTGACGCTTAATATAATTGTTTCGATTTCCAGCAAAACAGTTAAATTCAAATCTCCCAGCATCTCTCATGTGATTCTTCTTTTTTCTAACCTCGCCTAATGCAGCCTCTGGAATTAGATTTACGTATTTTTTTAGTTGGACTTTATCAATTTTATAAATGATGGAATCAAACATGAGTGTATAATCATTTAGGTATTTGGGGTCTATCCATATAATAGAATCACCCTTGCTATTCACCCTAACATTTCCTGCAGCATCTATAATCCAGTGCCTGTAACTAAATCCCCAAGCGTTATTAATGTGTGAATATTCAAAATAAATACTTTGATTATTGACATCAATGTATTCGCGGTCACATGAACAGAAAGTAGTTATGAGGAAGGCGGAGATCAGTAAGGAATAGGATGTTTTCATTTTATTGCTGCTTAACAAGGTGTAAATCTCAATAATAGGACTCTTAAAATAGAATGCTGGTGGATTTTCTAAAAATTATTTTTCTTCATCAGCGTTGTTCGTAGAAGACTCTGAGGAGGGATAACTGAATTCAGTTTCCGTCACCACCAAGCCATGTCCGATTTCAAATTTATTCATACATGGCGGAGATTGCAAACTGCACCAAAGTTTCGTTTACAACTAAACCCCATGGATGATAGGCCATGTTGAGAGCCGTTTATTTCTTCGTTTTTGGGTCAAAAGTAATTGGAATCACTAACCTTGTTTTGATTGGCCTACCTCGTTGTTCGCCTGGCTTGAACAGAAAATTCAGGTGGACATTGCCAATAAAGTTGCCTGTTCAGCAAGCTCGTTATAGCCTCTTACTATCTTAAAGTCACTCATCTGTCCGAGAGAATCAACTGTGAATTGAACAAACACTTTGCCCTTTCCTGTTAAACCTTTGGGAAACTTAATTGAGTCAGACAAAGCCTCAAAGAATTTCTTGTATCCTCCAATTGGTTCAGCTTGGGTTTCGATAATTGTCCCAAAGAATTCTCCAAGTTCTTCGTGTTCTTCTTCAAGGTGCTTGCAGGCCTGTTCCACGCTATCCTTAACTATAATACCCTGACCATTCGCAGCAAATGAAGTTGCCGTTGCTATGAACGTTGTTGCAGCATATTTCATGAACTTTTGGCTCAGTTGAGATCGTTTGAAAATTCCATAAACAGGTTTAAGGGATTCCGAAATTATCCGTTGGAGTTTATCGTTCGACTCGTTAGTGAAGTCAATTACGTTTTTGGAGCATTTGTCACAATTGTAACCGTTCTCAGCTTTTTCGAGAGTGTTCCTATTCTCAGGGCAGTTAAATTCGAGGTTTATAAGATTTATTTCACTCATGCAGAAATGGCTCTCAACGTAGAGATATGAACAAATGCACATATCTCAACTGTATTTTTTATCAATTTAATAAATTTTTGATCTTATTAAAAGAACTTGTTGAACTCAACTTCCAGTAGCTAAAGCGTAACTGGAGTTATAAGACTCACAACTAAATATAATTATGTTATGAGAAATTATAGATGATTGAATTCACATTCTCAGGATCACTCGTAGAAGACTCTGAGGAGGGATAAAATAAAATTCCTCTAACCCTCTAAAAAGCCACTGCCTTCAAATTTAATCCTGCCTTTTCGTCCAACCCAAACATCAGGTTCATATTCTGTATTGCTTGCCCGGAAGCTCCTTTGATCAGGTTGTCTATGGCAGAGAGAATAAATGCCTTTTTTCCATGCTTTTCGATGTGCAGCAATCCTTTGTTTGTATTTACCACCTGCTTCAAATCGATGTTTTCATCTGAGATATGTACAAAAGGATAAGGCTCATAATAATCCTTAAACAGAGCAATCAACTCCTGCTCGCTCAAATCTGTATCCATGTAAATTGACGCCAAAATTCCTCTTGTAAAGTTTCCCCGAAAAGGAATAAAGTTGATGTCCTGTTTAAAACCATTTTGCCAACTTGCCAGACTCTGCCCTATCTCCAGCAAATGCTGGTGTTGGAATGCTTTATAAACCGAAATGTTGTTATTTCTCCATGAAAAATGAGACATCGGTGTTGGCTTTTGCCCCGCACCGGTAGATCCGGTCATGGCGCTGATATGGATTTCTGCATTCAAATTTCCTGTCTTCGCCAAAGGAATTAATCCAAGCTGAATACAGGTAGCAAAGCAACCGGGGTTGGCAATATTTTTGGCATGCTTTATTTGCTCACGTTCCGATTCTACCAATCCATAAGTGAATACCCTTGGGTGATTTGAATCCTTAATTCTAAAATCCTGACTCAGATCAATCACCTTCACAGCATCTCTTACTTTGTTATGCTCTAAAAAAGTCTTCGATTGTCCATGTCCGGCGCATAAAAATAATACATCAATCCCGGCATCATCAAAAACATCCGTAAATACCATGCCGGTTTCACCAATCAAATCTCGATGCACTTTATAAAATGGATTGCCTCCATTGCTTGCGCTATGCACAAAAGTTAATTCTGCCTCTGGATGGTTGAGCAAAATCCGAATCAATTCGCCACCAGTATATCCTGCTCCTCCGACTACTCCTACTTTAACCTTTTTCATTTGCTTCGCTTACTTTATTATAAATCATTACCTGATTAGACAGCATTTTAGAAAATCCCTTTACGTCTTCTCCGGAATATCCTTTGTTCATCTCTCCATAAGAACCAAATTCTGAAGCCATCAAATCGTAAGAAGATTTTATCCCCTGGAGGGTAAATCTATATGGCAACAGATTTACAATAACTTCGCCGGTAACATGATCCTGGGTATCTTCAAGAAATTTCTCCACATTTCGCATTACAGGTTCCAAAAACTGGCCTTCATGCACAAGCATCCCATACCAATTGCCAAGTTGCTCTTTCCAATATTGTTGCCACTTAGTCAATACATGCTTTTCTAACAAATGATGGGCTTTGATGATGATCATTGGCGCTGCTGCCTCAAATCCAACTCTGCCTTTAATCCCAATAATGGTATCACCCACATGGGTATCTCTACCAATTGCATATTCAGAAGCGATGGCATTTAATTTTTGAATAGCATCCACCGGATTTTCAAATGTCTCGTTATCCAGGCCAACCAATTCGCCTTTAACAAATTTTAAGGTGATGGTTTGTTGACCATCCTTTTTACATGGATTAGGGTATGCCTCGTCCGGCAAATTCTGATCAGACGTCAAGGTCTCTTTTCCTCCAATAGAAGTACCCCAAATTCCTTGGTTAATAGAATATAGCGTCTTCGACCAATCCATTTCTACACCCTTACTTTTTAGATATTCGATCTCGGCCTCACGCGATAATTGCATGTCTCTGATCGGCGTAATCACCTCAATGTAAGGTGCCATGATATGAAAAATCATATCAAACCGGACCTGATCATTGCCAGCCCCTGTGCTGCCGTGTGCTATGGCATCTGCCCCGAGCTTCACTGCATATTCGGCAATTGAGGTTGCCTGAAATACCCGCTCGGCGCTTACAGATAGTGGGTAAGTATTGTTGCGCAATGTATTTCCAAAAATCATGTATTTGATACAATTTTGATAGAACTCATTTACCGCAAAAATATTTTTGTGATTGGTCACACCCAATTTATAGGCTCTTTCCTCAACAGATTTTAGCTCTTCGGCAGAGAAACCTCCTGTATCTACCAATACAGAATGCACTTCGTATCCTTTATCTTCCGTAAGGTACTTTACACAATATGATGTATCTAAACCTCCACTATATGCCAGTACTACTATTTTTTTGTTCATAATTAAAAAATTGTTATTTAAATTTTTGAACTATTTTTTACCTAAAAGAAAATCTCTTTTAGCTTTCAACCATTCAGAATATTTTTCTTTATAATCTTTAAATTTTTTCTTTTGGTGTTTATACTTTACGACAGGATTATAAAGCATTCCGGTACACAAACAATGCTTGCGTTTTGTTCGGGTCAGTATGTCATAGTTTACACAACTCTGGCAACCTTTCCAGAAATGCTCATCGTCAGTAAGTTCTGAAAATGTCACTGGACGATATCCTAATTCGGAGTTGATTTTCATGACGGCCAGGCTGGTTGTGAGACCAAATAATTTTGCTTTGGGATAAAGTGCTCTGGATAATTCGAATGCTTTGCGTTTTACGCGCATAGCCAAGCCCATTTTTCTGAATTTTTCTGATATAATCAGTCCTGAGTTAGCGGCGAATTTATCTCCCCAGGATTCGATGTAACAAAACCCAGCAAAATCATCCTTATCAGATATGGCAATGACTGCCTTTCCTTCTTCTATTTTATTAATAATATATTCAGGAGACCTTTGAGCAATACCTGTCCCTCGGGCCGAAGCAGAAGACGCGATTAATTTACTTATTTCCTCAGCATATTTAATATGTTCACTGGCAGCAACCAGAATTTTAAAATCAGTCATTTCAACTAAAATGAAACTTTATGAATTTACAATAATATTTTGAAAAAGAATTTTTGGAATTACCGCATAGGTAATATAATGATATATCAGCCCGCAGAGGGCCTCCTCCTGGAAGAGTCAAAGCTAATTCGATATGGTGATTTTGATAATTGCAAAGGCTTACTATTTTGAGGTGCAAATGTAAAATAAAAAACCATTTCAGCCTAAAATTTTCTACCAAAAAATTAGTGTAATTTAAATCAAACTAAAGGTTTCTTTGAGAACCTAAGCTCAATAATTCATGAATAATCTCCATTCAGGGAAATGGCTTGGCCTAGTAGGTAGGTTCAACTCTTATCAAGAATTATCTCCTGCATTATGCAGGCTAAAAGTATTTGGGATTGATGATCTCGCTGAGAATAACTGCATCTTTTACACCATCTGGTTCACGCAGCATTTTTGCATACTTCCCTGCTATTTCTTCTTTAATTTTAAAGTTCTCACTCAGCTCAAAGTTAGCTTTTTTTCTAATGATTTCTGTACCGTCTTCTTTTAAGGTTTTATGTCTGTATTTTTGGTATTTGTTTGACTTTTCCTCGACAACCTCCACAGGCTTTTCAGCTTGCATTTCCTCGATCTGTAAGTCTTTTTCTTCTTCAAACTGGTCTCCGGAAAGGCTTTTCTCAAAATCTTTCAGTATATCTTCAAATGAGAATCCCCCCTTTGGTCTTGACGGGCTATTTGGTAATTGATGAGATGGTTGCTGCTGCGGATTTGCAATAGGCTTTTGCGTTTGGTTTTTCTTTGATTTTGCTTTTAACACCCTACTAATAATGTAGATGATAGCAAAAAATATGTATAGATAAGTTTCTAAATTTTCCATCGTGAATCAAATATATAAATATAATTTTAACTTTGTTCTCTTTGGAATACTTCAATACAAATTGAAATAACTGAATGCAACTCACAAAATTGGAAATTAAAGGATTTAAGAGCTTTGGCGACAAAGTTCAAATCAATTTTGGAGAAGGCATTACAGGAATCGTTGGCCCAAATGGCTGTGGAAAATCCAATATTGTTGATGCCATTCGATGGGTACTCGGAGAGCAAAAAATCAGTGCATTGCGATCCGACAAACTCGAAAATATCGTTTTTAATGGCACTAAAAAAAGAAAAGCCACACAGCTTGCCGAAGTATCATTGAGTTTCAGAAATACAAAAAATTTGCTCCCTGTTGAGTACAATGATGTAACGATTACCCGGAGGTATTACAGGTCTGGAGATAGTGAATATTTGCTGAATGGCATCAACTGCAGATTGAAAGATATCACTAATTTATTTCTTGATACCGGGATCGCCTCCAACAGCTATGCCATCATAGAGCTCAGCATGGTTGATGACATTCTCAATGACAAAGACAATTCGAGAAGGCACCTTTTTGAAGAAGCTGCGGGAATATCCAAGTTTAAGGTTCGGAAAAAGGAAACTCTCAAAAAACTAAAAGATACAGACGCCGACTTGGACAGAGTCGAAGATTTGCTGTTTGAGATTGACAAGAACATGCGTTCACTGGAGCGGCAGGCAAGGCAAGCAAAACGATACTTTTCCATAAAGGAAGAATACAAAAAATACAGTGTCGAACTTGCAGTTAAAAGCATCGAAAAACAACAAATTGCGCTTAACGATCTTAACAAGCAATTGCAAAATGAGCATGATATCAAAATCAGCCTCAACAAACAAATTTCTGAAAAAGATGCAGAAATGGAGAGAGCTAAGACAAATCTTCTTAGCAAAGAAAAATTACTGGCAAGCAGACAAAAATCGTTAAATAGCCATGTAGGCAATATTCGAAATTATGAAAGCGAGAAAAAAATAAAATATGAACGTTTAAGGTTTCTAAATGACAAAAGTGACAGCATCAAAGAACAATTAGCGCAAGACAAGCAGAGTCAGGAAAGAGCAATCTTTGCCTTAAAAGGCCTTCAACAGGAAAAAGAATCTGCGTCAAAAATGCTTCAGGAGAATCAACTAATATTGCAAGCCCTAAAAAGTGATCTTGAAGAGCAGAAGATAAGAACAAACGAGCTGCAAGTTGAATACAACAAATTAGACGAAACCAATCGGATACAAAAAGAAGAATTATATAATGCCTCTAAAAACCTTGAAATAAAGGAAGTTCAACTGAATTCCTTTAAACTGGAACTTGAAAAAACAACTTTTGATTCTTCAGAAAAAACAGCCGACCTCGCAGAGTTTGATGGGAAATTAAAGCAATTGAATAAAAAACTTTTCGCAAAAGAAAAGGATCTTAACTTGCTTAAAGCAAATGAAAATCAACTACAAAAAACCATTGAAGCTACCGAAAAAACAATAGAGGTAATTCGAGAAGAAAAGCAGCAAACCGGGCGAAAACTCGACGCTAAACAAAATGAATACAATCTCACAAAATCACTGGTAGAAAATCTTGAAGGCTTCCCTGAAGCAATAAAATATTTAAAGAAAAAAGTAAACTGGAATAAAAATGCCCCCCTACTTTCTGATATAATCAGCTGTGGTGAAAAGTACCGGGTAACCATAGAAAATTTTCTGGAGCCTTTCATGAATTACTATATTGTAAACAAGGAAGAGGATGCATTTAAAGCAATAAACTTACTGAATGATGCCGCCAAGGGTAAAGCACACTTTTTTATTCTCGAAAAGTTTGACAAATTTCAACCACATGATCCCAAACTTTTTGACAATGCTATCCCAGCCACTGAGATTGTAGAATATGAAAGCAAGTACAAGCACATGGTGGCGCACATACTTGACGATGTATATATTGTTTCAGGTCCTGAATCAAGTATTCCTGAGGACAATGAAAGTATATTTATAACAAAAAACGGGAAAGTCACAAAACGAAAATATTCAATATCCGGCGGTTCAGTAGGGCTCTTTGAAGGGAAACGAATTGGAAGAGCAAAAAATCTTGAAAAGCTTCAGGTAACTGTTAAGAAATTGCAATTAAAACTTGAAGACATTATTGAGAATCACAAGCAAAAACTTGAGGAGTTAGAGCAATTGAAATCTCAAACGAGAATGATTCCAATAGAAAACCTTCAGAAGGAGATTAACTTAATCAAACAAGAGTTGGTTTCATTCGAAACCAAGCAAGAGCAAATGTCCAGTCTATTGAGTAGTAATTCTGTTAGAAAGGAAGACATTGCAGAAAATTTAGAGATCCTCTCTCAGGAAATCCATAAACTAACTCCAATAGCAGAAAGTCTAAAAACAGAAATAAATTCGCAGGGCTTAAGACTTGTTGAACTTGTTGGTGAATTAGATAGACATAAAGCAATATTAGAAAATAAGTCACAAAAGTTTAACGAGGGGAACATCCTTTTTCTCCAGCGACAAAATAAATCAAGTAGTCTATTACAAGAAATTTCTTTTAAAGAAAATGCCTGTGAGAGTGCGCAGGAAAGAATAGAAAAAAATACACGTGATCTGCAGCGCAATGAAGAAGAAATAAAGAAACTTCTTGATAGCAATGAGATTAGGGAAGATGAGTTGATTGATCTTTACAAAGAAAAAGAATCAATAGAACAAGGCGTAAATGAAGCTGAAAAAGACTACTATGCCACGCGAGGTCATATTGATGAAATTGACAAAACCTTACGCAAAATCCATGCTGAAAAAGAGAATATTGATAGCCTACTCATGGAATTTCAGAATAAGGCAAATGACCTAAAGCTTGAAATGAATTCTGTAAAAGAACGCCTTTCAGTCGAATTTGATATTAACATTTCTGATATAGTTGATATGGATTCAAGCCAAAATGAATCTCAATTGCCGGAAGAAGAGCTCACCGAAAAAGTATCTAAGCTAAAAGGAGTATTGGAGAAAATAGGACCTATAAATCCGATGGCTATGGAAGCCTATGATGAAATAAAAGAAAGACACATTTTTATTGCCGAACAAAAGGATGACCTTGAAAAAGCCAAGGAATCATTGCTTTCAACAATTGACGAAATTGATCTTGTAGCCAAGGAAACATTTTTAACAGCATTCTATAAAATAAAAGAAAACTTCATCAAAGTTTTTAGATCTCTCTTTACCGAGGAAGATGATTGTGATTTGCTTCTTCTTAATCCCGACAACCCATTGGAGTCAACTATTGAAATCATTGCAAAGCCAAAAGGTAAGAAACCATTGACCATTAGTCAGCTTTCTGGTGGTGAAAAGACACTTACGGCTACATCCTTACTTTTCTCAATATACCTATTAAAGCCAGCGCCGTTTTGTATTTTCGATGAAGTTGACGCTCCTCTTGACGATGCCAACATAGATAAGTTCAATAAAATAATTCGCAAATTTTCTGAAGATTCTCAGTTTATTATTGTCACCCACAATAAGCGAACCATGGCAAGTACAGATGTGATTTATGGAATTACTATGGTAGAGCAGGGCGTGTCGAGAGTTGTACCTGTTGACCTCCGAGAATTGGCTTAGATTTCGATTTCTCAATTTTTATCCAAGAAATTATCTTTAAATAATACCATTATATTTTCGCCAAATATTTGCTTAAATAATGGATTTACTTTCGCTCAAAAAAGGTATTTTTTTTCTTTTTTATCAAAACATTACAACGTAACTCGATTTTTTTATTTTAGTTAAATACCTGATTTAGAATCAGAATAATACCTTACCTTTAAGCCTTGGTTATATTAAAGTAATGGTTTAGGTGATAATTCACTTGAACATAGATAAAGGCGATTATTTCAAACCAATTGAATTAGATTTTTATCCTGTAATTTATTAGGATTTTTTAAATGAGGCTAAAATTAAGCATTTTCATTTTTGTTGTTTTATGTTCCATAACAGTTGCCAAAAGTCAAGAATTGGATAGTGTTTCAATGACTTTTGAGAATGGCTTGGTGGTAGTAAAATATGATTTTCTTCTCGGTGAAAAAGGGGTGGACTATGAACTATATCTATATGGATCTCATGACAATTTCACCGCACCCCTCCAACATACAACGGGCGATGTAGGAAAAAATATTCAAATCGGTGCTAACAAAATTATCTACTGGGACGCCCAAAAAGAACTGGGGATTTTCAAGGGTGATTTTAGCTTAAAGGTCAAAGGCAATAAATATATCCCTTACGTATCTTTCAAGAATATTGACAGCAATCTAAAGATCATTAGAGGCGAAAGTTTCAATTTGAAATGGAAAACAAGTACCAAAAGCCATAAGGTATTATTAAAAATTAATCGAAACGGCTTCCCTGTCTCAGACCCATTTCTTGTGGATAATTCTGGGGCTTATAACTGGGAAGTTCCTGCTAAGCTGAAGCCCGGAAAAGGATACACATTTCAAATATTAAATACTGAAAACCTAATCGATGAAGAAACAAGTGAAAACTTTTCTGTGAGAAGAAAAATCCCTCTGGGGTATAAAATTATCCCTGCGGCTATTGTTGCCCTCGTGGCAGTAATGATAATTTCCAAGGATGAAGATACCGGAATCCCCAACCCTCCAGGAGTACCGGAATAATAATGGGAAATAGAAATTATACATATCGCACAATTTTTTATACATGCTCCCTAATCGCATTGCTATTTGCTTATGGTTCTGTCTCTGCAGATGAAACTCAAGAAATAATCAACAAGCAAATTCAGGTTTTGGGAACAAATAGCGGTGATGCGTCTCCGGCCTCAATTTATAATCCAGACAACAATGAATACTTTGTGATTTACACAGATTTCGACGCAAGTTGTTTAGGATATCAAAAAATGTATGGCGCTCGAATCAATGCAATAACTGGAGAAAAAATTGGTAGCAGCATAATTTTAACTGCATGTAGCTCATCAAATGTTAGTGCCCTGAATATTGTTTATAACCAGCAAGAAAATGAATTTATGGTTGCCTATAAGTCTGCTGCACAATTTGGCAGTAAAATACTTTTTCTTGCAATCAATGCTTCAACATTTAGCATTAAGGACTCTCCAGTAGAACTAAGCAGTGATCCCCTATCCGATCCATTTGAAAATACTACAATTGCATTGAATCCCATATCCAATACATACATGACAGGATACCATGTAAAATTGGGAGCAGGTGGAACCGAATTCAATATTAATTATGTCAATGCCAACACTAAATCTATTTCCTTGACAACTACTAACATTGGAAAAGATGCATTTTCAGATGAAAATGATGGAATAACTAATTCGAAAATTGCCTGGAATAATGGCAATATTTTTTCCTGCTTCGAGGTAAATATTTCTGGTGGCACGGAAATATGGGGAGGATTTCTAGAGCCATCAACAGGAGATGTGATCATTGATTTTTTTAAAATCAGCCCAGCTCCAACTTCTGGGATTTCATATCTAAATCCATCAGTCATTGTTAATTCTTCCGGCAACGAGATTGTCGTTGTTTACGAAGAATCATATTATCAAATAGCTACCGCTTCTCTCAATTATAAAATAAAAGCCCAAAAAATCCAGAGTCAAAGTGGAGCCCTATTGGCGCCTATCAATAAATCGATAACGACATTACCATCCGATCCTAATACTGAAGATGCTAAAAAACCCAATATTCAATTTAGCAAATTTAGCGAAGAGTATATAGTATTCTATTATGGTTCTCGATGGATAAATTCCAATAGCAATACCTACAATAGCTACCTCCAGAGAGTTGATAAATCAAGTTTAAACCCGATTGATGCAGAAAGCATAATAGTGTCGGTAAATTCAGGGACTTCAATAGCTCAAAATCATGCGCTGCGAGAACAAACTATTGCTCACAACCCAATCAACAATCAATTTTTGCTCGGTTGGAATAATGAATCTAACAATTTTGTAAATACTCAAGTCTGGAGATATGATAATAATCCACCAAAAAATCTTTCCATTTCCAGTACATCTCAAAATGAAAATGAAAATATAGGTTCAAAATTTGCGATATTTTCTGCAATTGACCCGGACCCGGAAGATGACAATCCCACGTTTTCATTGGTTGGTGGCTCAGGTAGTACCGACAACTCCTATTTTTCTGTAAATGATGGTGAGCTACGAGTAGCAAAGATTTTAAATTTTGAAGAGAGTGATACAAGATCTATTAGAGTTAGAGCTACCGATAGTCATGGTAAATTTGTTGATAAATCATTTTCTCTTACCATCAATGATATTAATGAAAGGCCCACGAATTTAAAGCTCTCTAAGCCGTTGGTGGTAAATGAAAATTTAGAACCATTATCCTTTTCTACCAGCATTTCCGTTAATGATCAGGATATTGGAGACACACATACTTTCTCATTAGTATCAGGTAATGGATCAAATGACAATTCTAATTTTAGCATCCAGTCCGGAACCAATGTACTCAAGCTTGCTGTATCGCTAAATTTTGAAACTACCCCTCAACAATTTATCAGATTGAAAGCTACTGACAAAAAAGGTCTGTCAACTGAAAAAGCATTTGAAATTGAAGTCGCAGATGTAAATGAAATGCCTGAGGCAATTACACTCACACCTTCAAGTATGCAAGAAAATAGTGCTGAATCTACTGCCACAATAGAAGTTATTGATCCGGACAATAATTCAGATTATTCATTTAGCTTATCCCAGGGCGAGGGTGATAATGACAATGATAAATTTAGTTTAATAGATAATAGACTTAAGCCATCAATTGCCTTAAATTTTGAAGTTAAAAACAGCTACAAGGTCAGATTAAAAGCAACTGATGGGGAATTTAGTAAGACTGAGTCGTTTACCATTCCCGTTGTAGACGTGAATGATGCTCCGGATAGTATTACTTTAGAAATCAGACAAATACAGGATGCTATGGGCCTGGGGTATGCAATAGATAATTTTATTACCTACGATCAGGATAAATCTGACGCTCATAGCCTGGAGCTGATCAAAGGAACGGAATACTTTTTTATTGATAATTCAGGTTACTTAATCACCAAATTTCCCCTGGTATTTAATGACAATGAACCGGAAGCAAACTTTATTCAAATTAAAGTTAAATCTACAGATGATGGCGGCTTGTCTGTAATACAATCTTTTACAATAGAAGTGATAAAAATTAGCGATGTAGAAGCACCGCGTATTTTAGATTTTAATCTAAACCCTACAAAAATCCAGGAAAACACAGATTCTATAGTAGTTTCTATCAAAGCAACAGACAACCAGGAATTGCAATCAGTAGAGTTTTTTTATAAGCCTATTAGGTCTCAAGGAACATATATGTCACTTGATACCATTTATATTGAAAAAGAAGGAGGTAGATTATTTATTGTAAATGCCGGTATCAAAACTATAATGGCAGACGAAATGGGTTTAGCATATTATTTTAAAGTGACTGATGCGGCTCAAAATATTGATTCTACCGGCATTGGATATATCTACAATCATTTTAATATTAAACCATTTGATCCTGTAAACAAGAGTTTCTTAGGATCACAGGCAAGCTATAAAATTATCGCCAATCCCTATTATATAGAAAGCGACAAGACATCGAGAATATTTGCAGATTATCCCACTTCCGGCAAGGATACCTGGAGGCTGTTTGAATATGAATTTAAAAAGACTATTGAAATAGGCGTTAACAATTCATCTCAAATAAAGCAAGGGCAAGGATATTGGTTTAATAAAAATAATAATCTCGATCAGTTAATTTTATTTGAAAACACACAAACGCCAGAGAACAATTGGGACAATCTTTTTGTGATGGAATTAGAAAAAGGATGGAATATGGTAGGAAACCCATATCCTTTTGATTTGAACTGGTCAGAAGTTCTTGAATTTAATGGTCTCTCCAATAATGAACTCAGCCTCTATTCTTTCAATGAAAAATACTTTGAAACAACTATCCTCAAAGAGTTTGCTGGAGGTTTTGTATTTACCAATAATAAAATAAGTCTACAAATTCCAATAGGTAAAGTAAATAATAATGGAGGCAGAATTTCGGCAGCTAGCGATATTGCTAATGGTTGGTTGGTCAATTTTACTTTGGATAATGGAAAATTAAAAAATGAATTTGGAGGAATTGGCATGTCTGAAGATGCTGACCAATCTTTCGACAAATATGATCGCCCACTATTGCCGAGATTTACCGATCATCTGGATATGTATTTCAATCATCCGGAACATTTTTCTTCAGCTTTCTCGAGGGATATAGTAAAAGTAAATGAAAATTATATTTGGGAGTTTATCGCTTCTACAAATTTCGAAGAGAAAAATATTACAATAAGCTGGGATGCTGAGATGGTTGCAAATGCTCCAGGCAAACTAATTCTATATGATGTCGCCATGGAAAAAGTGATAGACATGCAATTGAATAAAAACCATTCATTCGCTCTTGATCAACCTACCACATTTAAAGTGATTTATGGAGATAAGTATTTTATCCAAGGCGAGCTCAGTAAAATAAGGATTGAAGTGATGAAACCATTCCCAAATCCATTTAATGAGTTAGTCACATTCCCGATTAATCTCCCATATTCTAATAGTGAATACAACCTTGAATGCAATATCTTCAACCTCTTGGGGAGAAAAGTATTTACCAGTAAGTTGGATAATTTAAGTCATGGACTTTATAATATTAATTGGGATGCTACGCAAAGCAGGGAAATTGAAAAAGGAATATATATATACAGCATAAAAGTTTCTAACGGTTTATCAACAAAAAACTTTCACGGAAGAATTGTTAGACACTAATTTTTTTATCGGTTAAATGAATATGATTATGAAAGCATTTTTTACCATTTTTTTATTTTTTATAATTAATAGTGCTTTTGCCCAGAAAATGAATTTTTCGGGGCAAACAGATGAATTTTTTCTGGACTTTACATCTTCGAAAACAGAAGTTAGCGCTTTACTTCCAGAAATTAATTGGATAAATCCGCAAGCAAAAAGTACAAATTTTGAAAGCAGAAAATACAAACTTCATGTCAATATCAAGTCAATAAAAGCATTGGATAAAGTTGATGTATTTCTAAATGACTATCCACTTACCAAACAACGAGGCTTAGAGGTGGTATCTATTGAATCAATAAATGATTACGAACAAAAAGTAGATACGGAAGTTTTGTTGCGATCGGGCGAAAATACAATTAGAATAACAGCTTCAAATAAAGATGGGGGAACGATAACTTCAATTAGAAAAATAAATGTTTCTATTAATGACCAAAAAGAAAGTGCTTTAAACAGGAAAGATTATGCTATTCTTTTTGCTACAGACGAATACGAGTATTGGGATAATTTACTAAATCCGGTAAACGATGTATCGACGATTTCTACAGATTTAGCATCGATATATGGATTTGAGGTGGAGGTAGTCAAAAACCCAACAAAAAGAGAAGTACTCCAAAAGCTCAGAGAATACACTAAAAAAAGTTTTATGCCCAATGATCAGTTGTTTGTCATGTTTGCCGGACATGGTCATTTTGACCAATTGTTTAACCAGGGATATTTGGTTTGCGCAGATTCTAAATTAACAGACGAGGAAAGACTTTCATACATATCGCATACCAATCTCAGGGGAATTATTGACAATATCCCAAACAAACATATTTTCCTGACAATTGACGCTTGTTTCGGAGGTACTTTCGATCCATATATCAGATCTGCTGCCCATCGTGGATATGGACCAAATTCAGATGAACTGGAACGTTTTGAATATATAAATCGCAAGCTAAAACATAAGACAAGAAAATTTCTCACATCCGGAGGTAAGGAATATGTTTCTGATGGCAGACCGGGTCAGCATTCTCCATTTACCAGAAAAATGTTGGAGGCTATTCGATCCTATGGCGGTGATGACAACGTACTTACTCTTTCTGAAATAAAATCATTTGTAGAAAAAATTGACCCTGAACCCAGGTTTGGAGAATTTGGAACCAATGAACCAGGTAGTGATTTTATATTTGTGGTGAAATAGTTGATGCGATATTTCACTCTACTCATCCTTCTTATTGTCCATCACCTTGCTAATGGACAATTGTACAGTACCGGCTTGGTGTTTAATGATGATAATTATAATAAAGCAAATATTAAAGCCAATATCAACCCCAATGATTTTAGCAATTTACCTCATGCTGTTTCACTAAAAAGGTATTGCCCAAAACCAGGAAACCAGCTTCAGTTAAATACTTCACCTTCCTGGGCATCTTCGTGGAGTGCCAAAACAATCCTGGAAGCTCAGAGATACAATTGGAGTGATCGGACGTATATCACCAAACAAACATATTCGCCTGCTTATAATTATTACCATATCCGCAATTCAGAAGATGAAAATTGTGAACAAGGAGTTGATCTTTATACTGCATTAAGCTTTTTGAAAAATACCGGTGTTAAAAAGTACGTTGATTTTCTGGAATTTTGTCCTCGTGGAATCCCTGAAGAAATCCTTCCGAAAGATAATACTGAGCAAATAAGTGACTTTACCAAACTATTTGACAGCAAGCATTCAGATAGATTCAAATTGATGGCGGTCAAAAAATCTTTATCAGAAAACCTACCGGTAGTAATTGGCATGTATTGCCCCCCGTCTTTCTACAGGGCCAAAAACTTTTGGCAGCCCAAGGAGACATTTAGTACTGACTTTCCGGGCCATGCACTTTGCGTTGTAGGATACAACGATGATAAATACGGTGGTGCTTTTGAAGTAATTAATAGCTGGGGAACAAAATGGGGGAATAGTGGATTTATATGGATCAGGTACAATGATTTTTTGAATTTCACCAAATACGCTTATGAAGTATTTAATATTGAAAAATCTCCAGATGGAAATCATAACTTCTCAGGATCAATCAATCTCAAGCTAAATGACAATAGAGATATTAAAATGCAAAAATTAGAAAATGGTGTTTTCAGAACTATCAGTCCCTTAACTACAGGAAACTATTTTAGAGTTTATATTAAAAATGATAACCCAACATTTGTATATGTCTTTGGCATTGACGAATCAAGCAATTTTTTTAGAATATTTCCTTACCAGGAAAACATAAGCCCGGCCCTAATTTATAAGTCAAGTGAGGTAACAATCCCAAGCAAGGACAATTACATCAAAATAATTGGCGATCCCGGGCAAGAAAATCTCTGTATCCTTTATAGCAAGAAGCCAATAGATTTTAAAGAATTACTCAACAATCTCAAAAAATATCCAGGTCATATCAGTGAAAATTTAGACGCCCTTCTGGAAGATAAAATTATAACTCCAAATAATATCTCCTGGGCAGAAGATGAAATTGAATTTAAAACCAAAAGTCAAGACAAAACTGCCATTCTAATACAAATTCAAATAGATCATATCTAGCCTATCGCAAATACATTTCCACCTTATTGTCAGTACTTAACATCATTTTCTATTTAAGGAAAGCAAAGCAATAGAAAGTAATCCTTTGTTTTGCCTTCAAAAGTTATCGCAATTAGTTTGTTGAAATACAAATGAAACTAATTCTATATATCCAAGTTCATTTATTCAATTTGACTATTTTTGTGTTCTTTTTCATAAACGCAAAATACCTTTCAAAATGTTGAAAAATATAAATCCAACTCAAACCAAGGCCTGGGAAAAACTTCGAAAACATTTTAATACCACAGCAAAAGATCTGCAAATGACAGATCGTTTTCAAGATGATGCTGATCGTTTTTCAACATTTTCATTGACGTTTGAAGATATTCTTGTCGATTATTCTAAAAACATAATCACGGATGAAACCTTGACATTACTTTTTGATCTAGCAAAGGAAATAGAATTAGAAAAGTCAGTTGGTAGTTTATTTAGTGGCGAGAAAATTAATCAAACGGAAAATCGAAGTGTATTGCATACCGCCCTCAGAAATGCCTCTGATAGAAAAGTACTTGTAGATGGAAAGGATGTAATGCCTGAAGTAAAAGAAGTACTGGGTAAAATGAAGACTTTTTCAGAAAGCATCATTTCGGGAAGTTGGAAGGGGTATACCGGGAAGCCGATTTCGGATATTGTAAACATTGGAATTGGAGGATCAGACTTAGGTCCTTTAATGGTTACGGAGGCATTAAAACCTTATAAAAAGAAAAATATTAATTCACATTTTGTCTCAAATGTGGATGGAACCCATATTTCTGAAACGCTAAAAGGTCTGAATCCTGAAACAACATTATTTCTAATCGCCTCTAAAACATTTACAACGCAAGAGACTATGACCAATGCGTTTACAGCACGCGAATGGTTCTTAAATTCTGCAAAAGACCAAGACTATGTAAAGAACCATTTTGCAGCTTTATCTACCAATCTTGATGCCGTTGAGTCTTTTGGAATTGATTCCAACAATATGTTTGAGTTTTGGGATTGGGTTGGTGGTAGATACTCACTTTGGTCTGCCATTGGGTTGTCTATTGCATGCACAATTGGTTTTGAGAATTTTGAGAAACTATTGCTTGGCGCTCATAAAATGGATGAGCATTTCAGAACGGCTTCCATTGAGTCAAATATCCCTGTAGTGCTTGCGCTTATTGGTGTTTGGTACAATAACTTTTTTGATTCGGAGACTGAGGCTATTCTTCCTTACGATCAATATATGCACAGATTTTCCGCCTATTTCCAACAGGGAAATATGGAAAGCAATGGTAAACATGTAGATCGAAATGGTAGCGACGTCAACTACCAAACAGGCCCAATAATATGGGGTGAGCCCGGTACCAATGGTCAGCATGCTTTCTACCAGTTAATTCATCAGGGAACCAAATTAATTCCATGTGATTTTATTGCACCTGCCAACTCGCATAATCCTGTTGGAGATCATCATCAAAAACTATTGGCAAATTACTTTGCTCAAACAGAGGCTTTAATGAAAGGTAAATCAAGAGACGAAGTGCTTGTCGAGCTGCAAGCTTTAGGAATGTCCAAGGAAGAAATTAATTTTTTAATACCATTCAAAGTATTCAAAGGAAACAGGCCAACTAATTCCGTGTTATTCAATAAGCTTACTCCCGAAACATTGGGTAGCCTTATCGCCATGTATGAGCACAAAATATTTGTGCAAGGTGTGATATGGAATATTTTTAGCTTTGATCAATGGGGAGTAGAATTGGGCAAACAATTGGCCAGTCAGATATTACCGGAATTAAAAGATAATCAAGCGGTTTCTTCGCATGACAATTCTACCAACGGATTGATAAATACTTATAAAAAGATGAGAGACTGATATATTCAAATGAAATAACAGATGTTACATTCTACTTAATTTGTATTTGACAAATTGTTTCGAATGAAAATCAAAAGTGTTTTCCGTTATAATAAATGCTTCGGATTCAGAATTTGGAAGTTGAATGATATCGTATTTTATTGTTTTTAAATCACTAACTAAAATAAGTTTAGATTTTGTCTTGTCAATTTCCCAATTTCCATCCTCAGTAGAATTATCTTTTGCTGACCGAAAATAACTTCCATCATTATTTAAAGTAAGCTCAAAAAATATTGGATAATGTGAAGCACCAATACTGCTATCAATATTTTCTATTTTAATTGCTCCCCATGTATCTGACATTGAAGCTAAGTTTACTTCGTTTTGCTGATCATCATTATTGCTATCAATATTTTCTATTTTAATTGCTCCCCATGTATCTGACATTGAAGCTAA